>NZ_JAUMYY010000059.1 GCF_030528405.1 Fusobacterium sp. | reverse complement strand
TTTTTCAAATTCAGGAGCTAAAAGCAGAAGAACAGGGACATCTTATGAAAATTCCCTTATAAATGTAGGTGGAAAATTTAAGTTTTCAGAGGATACTTTAAAAATATTAAAAGAAAAAACAGTTACAGATGCTTACCAAAAAGGTTTAATAAAACTTGAACTTACAGAAGATGCAAAATATGCAGCTCAACCAGATATTCAGAAGAAGATAGAGGAAAGTAGAAAAAAAGCAATAGAAGCTAGTAAATCTGATACAGAATTTGATTATTTCGTTGTCGTTGATGGAGCAAATAAAAGAGTAGAAATAGCAAAAAATCCTAAATTAACACCTTATATAAACCATCTAAAAGAATCAACATTTGAAGGAAGTGTCAAAACTATTGTAAATGCTGGAAAAGTTATATACTATTTTGTAACTAGTGAAGATAATAAAATGGCACAAAATACTTTTGAAGGTTTAAAGAATTTTGGAGAAGTTATAACACTGGGTATTGGGAATTATCAAGCAGAGAAGCTATCACATATTTCAGCAGGACAAGTTCAATACGGGACTCTAAAAGAAGTCTATGCAAGAAAAGAAAAACTATATTTAGATGCAAAATCAGGAACAGATATGTTAAGTTCTTTTGCAACAACAGCAATATCATCAAAAATTCCAAAAGTAGTATTAGAAGTTGATATACCTAACTTACCTAGAGGAGGAAACTTAATAACTCCAGCAGGAGAAACAGTAGCAATAGCAGGAGCAGGCTCAATAAATATTCCATTGGATGTATCAAAAGCAATAGGAACAGGAGGAATAGTAAAAGCAATAAGTTCCAATCTTCCTGAAAACTCAAATAGTAATTTAGTAAAAAATAATAATTCAAAAAATAAATTAGAGGAGGCTAGAGCAAAGGGAAAACAAGGTGAACTGGATGCTGGAGTAAATCCTGAAGTTAAAAAGACTAAGATAGAATCTATTACACAAACTGCTAAACGGAGATTTCCAGATGAAATAGATGAAGTAGAAGGTTATTTAAGAGAGATTAAAAATGTAAAAAAACAATCATATACAAATCAGATAAAAGATTTTAATCTCTATGCACAAAAGAAAAAATTAGATTTTTATTTAGAAGTACGGCCAAATACAAAACTGACAAAACCTTTATTGGAAGAAGTAGAAAAAGGAAATATAATTATAAAATATATAGGAGAGTAATAAAATGACAAAAAAAGAATACGTAGAATTACTTAATGAAGTAAACTCTTATGGATATAATTTTAAGAAACCAAATGATATTAAAAAGATAGGAAAAAAGGATAAAATTTTAATACCAATATTATTAAAATGGCTAAATAAAACAACAGACTTTATGGCTAAATCTTGGATAGCAAGATGTTTAACAGTGGAAGGTTACACAGAAGCTACAGAAGAATTATTAAAACTATATAAAACAATGGATAGTGAAAAAGGTGATAAGTGGGCAGTAGGGAATGCTATTGGAGTAATATCAGATAAGAGATATATAGATGATTACATAGAAATTATTACTGACAAATCTAATGGAAGCGCTAGGCAAATGATAGTTAATTATATGGGTGCATTTAAAGAAGAAAGAGTAAAGAAAGTTTTAATTTCTTTATTGGATGATGAAGAAGTAAATGGTCATGCTATTTATGCATTATCTAAGTTTAAAGATATATCTTTAATAGAAAAACTTGAACCATTCACAGCACATAAAATGACTTGGAAAAGAAATGAAGCAAAAAAAGCTATAGCCAAATTAGAGAAATTAAAAGAAAAAGAAGGGAAATAATCTATTGTTAGGTCATTTCAAGAAATTGAAATGACTTATAGAATAGATTAGTCAACTAAAAATAGCAACAGATTAGGATATAAAGGAGAATTACCTGAATTATATTTAACAGATGAAAAGGCTTCATTTGCAATAGACGGTAAAGAAGGAAGAAAAGAGAAAATCTTTATATCAATTTATCATTTAGATGATAGTAATTTCCCAATAAGTAATTTATTTGCGCATGAAAGTGGACATTTAAATACTTATGATAAAGGAGAGAATACAGCAGAATATGTAGAATCAAAAATAGGAAAAACAGATTATAGTAAGTAATTTACAGAAAATGAAAAGAAGAAACACTTAGAAACAATAGACAGTAAATATTTTCCAAGTATAAGTGAAGAAGAGCAATTTGCTTTGGCAAAGAGTTTTGATGAAAAGGATAAAGAGAAACATACAACAGAGTATTTTATATCAGGTGCTGGAACATTAAAAAAAGCAAGAACTTCTTATACACACTCATATTTCACATCATATAATTCAAAAGAGGATGAGATAAGTGAATATGTAATGAACACAATTACAATAGGGGCAGGAAGTAAAGACTTAGGAATTAGCACAGGGATTGGGTATTATTTTGTAGATACTTATGAAGAAATGCAAAAAGTAAATAAATCTTTTGGTGGTAGTATATCATTTTTAGGAACAACTATAGGAATAGATTTATTATCAAGTTCAAATTCGGACTCATTTTATTTATCTGATTTATTAAAAATTAAAGGAATTAGAGTTTATGGTGGAAAATCTTTTGCTACTGCTAAAATGGAAGGGCATATAGGGCTTATTGATAAAAATGTGAAGACAACAGTAAAAAAGTATAATATTTTAGATTTTTATAAAAAAGAATCATTACCATCAAATATTAGATTATTTTATTTAAATGATTATAATAAAAATAAATTAAAAGGTAGGGAAAAATGATAAAAATAAAAAAATATTCTGAATGCTATGTTATAAAAAAAGGAATTATAAATAGAAAAATTATAGTATACTATTTTTCATTATTGTTATTATTTGCCATTTTTTTCCTTAATAATAATTTTTTTAGATTAATTTTAAAAATTAATGTAATATTCTCTTTTTATTTTTTCTACAATAAAGAAATACATGAAAATTTGTGGCTTGAAATAATGAAAATAAATTTTAATTCTAAGAATATTATAATTGTTAATAAAAAAGGTGAATACGATTTTTCTTTTTTTGATTTAGAAAATATAGGTATAATTAAAACAGCTGATACTTTTGAAAAAATTTCTTTTTATCAATTAGAAATAAAAAGTAAAAAAAATTATTGTAGATTTGGAAATGAATTAGAAATTTTAAATTTAAAAAAAATAGAAAACATCATACTAAATGAGGTGTTAAAACAATATGTTAAAGTTTGAATTAAGAATAATTGAAGGAGTATTTAATAATACCTATTTAATATTTATCTCATACATTTTTATGGTAATAGTTCAATTAATATATTTAAAATATAAATTTGCTAGAAATAATATTTTTTTATTTATATGTAATAAGATTTTGATGTTTTATTTCATAATATACCAATTACTTTTAAAAAAGAAATCTGGGAGTTTAGTGTACTATATGTTATCTATTTTTATACTTTATTTTATAGTAACTATTAAAGAAAATAGAAAAAATATTTTAAAAATCGAAAGATTTTTCGCAGAAGATATCGTAATAATGTCTGTAGTTTCAGTGCTTATAAGTTATATGACATAACTATATATAGTGGATTGTTATATTGCATACAGTTTTGCCTATGAAGAAGGAAGAACACCAGAAACACTTAAATAAAAATATTCAATAAATCCAGCATATAATAAATTAAAAAGTATGGGTATTACTCCAGATAAATTAGGAAAAAATCTCTTTGTGTTTCAACCAGTAATGTATTTTAATGGAGAAATGTACAAAGAAGTATTAAAGTTAAGCAGAGATGAAATAATAAGAAGGTTGGAAGGAAAAGCAAAGAAAGTATTCCCAATGTTGGATGGTGTTTACATAATATTTAATAATAAAGTAGAAATGACTTATGACGAATTTTTAGAAATGAATAATACCTTCAAACCAATTTTAGATTTAATTTAATAATTTAAATAAATTTTTTCTAGCTAGCTCAAATAAATTTTGAGCTAGTTATTAAAAGATTTATAGTTGAGATAAAAAAGTGAAAAAGCAAGCGAGGAAAACTTTATATCATCTAATTCATCTTCACAAACAGGAATTAGTTTAAATGTTGACTTAAGTAAAGGACAGATAGCAAATTTATCACTATCAAAAGCAGGAACAAGAGGTAAAGGAAATGGAGAAAAAGAATGGGTAGATAAACAAACTACATTAATTGCAAGAAATGGAGGAAAAGTAGATACAGACAGCCTAACAAATATAGGAGCAGTAATAGGTTCTGAAAGTGAAGAAAATAAATTAAAAATCTCTGCTAATAAAATAACAATAAAAGATTTAGAAGATAAAAATAAATATGAAAATATTGGTGGAGGAATAAGTATAGGAACAGATGTACCAAATATATCAGTAAAGCATGATAAGATAGATAAGGAACAAATAAATAGAGCTAGCGCAATAAATACAGATATTACGTTGAATGGAGAAAAAGTTAAAGCAGAAGATTTAGGATTTAATACAGATAAGAATAAAGCACAAGAAAAAATAAAAGATGAAGAAAAACATTTAGATGCAGAATTTCATACAGATTTAATAGGAGAAGATAAGAGAAATGAAATAAAGAAAGCAGGAGGTATATTGGAAGATATAGGAACTGCTTTAACAAGTACGGATAAAACAAAGGGAGATTTACTGGAAAGATATAAGCAAGCTTCAATGATGAGGGCAATAGGAGAGCAAGTAGAAAAGAATCCGGAATATTTATCAATACTTGAAAAAAATGTAATAAGAAATGGGAAAATAGATGATGAAAGTCAAGTAGAACAAGTATCAGTAATGAATAAACTTTTAAATGAAGCTCTAAGAGCAAAAGGATACAAAGGAGCAGATATAAAGATGGTATTAACAGATGTAACAGATCCAAAAGGAGCATATTATACAGATACTTTAACAAACACAGTAGTATTTGATAGAAATAAATTAGCAAATGCTAATAGAGATGAAATACTAAATGCCTTAGGACATGAGTTTGGACATTACAGTAAAGCAGATGATATAGATAAATCACAAGATATAGCAAATTATACAGGAAGTTTATTAGAAAAAAGAACAAAAAACCTAGTAAGTAAAGAAGCAACAGAAGAAACATTAGGAGCAATAAGAAATAATAAGAATGTAATAACAGGAGAAGAAGGAAAGAAACTTGCTGAAAGTATTCCTATGGACAGGAGGGAGTATCATACAATAGAATATTTTATAACAGGAGGGGCAGCTACACATACCCTTTCAGGAATGAGAGGGACAATTACAAAATCTTTATATAATTCAACTGATTTAAAGAATGATAAAGAAGTTAAGTATACAGCTACAACATTAAGTTTTGGTGTAGGAAATGATGACCTTAGTGCTGCTATAGGTATAGGATTATATTCTTCAGATAGTCCAGAAGAAATACAAAAATTATCCACATCTGTTGGTGGAAGTGTATCAATTTTAACTTGGTCTGCAGGTGTAGATTTTCTTTCAAAAGAAACTATTGGAAAAAACTTTCTAAAAAATCTTTTAAATATACAGGGTGTAAGAATGTATATTGGGAAATCTAAGAAATTATCAGATATAATTGTTCCAGCTAATGTTGAAAAACATGCAACAATTATGGATATAGGAAATATAAATATAATAAAAAATAGTAGTATTTTAAAATATTGGGAAGATGAAAGTATTCCATCAGGGGCAAGGTTATATTATAAATATTACTATAAAGGAGAGCAATAAAAATGGATAACATGAGAATAAAGGAAAATGAAAATAAACTTGTTATAAAAAAAGGATGGATAACAAAAAAAATTATAATTCTGTATTTCATTATTGTAGCTATTCTATTATTAATATATGTAAACTCACCATTATCAAATAATGAATTTGAAAAAAAATATCCATATATTATTTTTTTTATAAGAATTTCATTAGTTTTAATGTATTGGCTACATATGAATAAAAAAATTAGGGCTAATTTTATTTTAGAAAGTATATGTATACACCTTGTAGAAAAAAAAATAATTTTACAAACACATAGAAAAAATGAAATACTTAGCTTTAAACAAATTAAGAATATAAATATTCGTGATATCAAAAATATAGATGCAGAAAAAAATGCCAAAGAAAAGTATGCATTAGAGTTTATAACCAATAAAGATAGTTCTGAATATCTATGGGGTTTTGCATTATCAGAAACTAAAGCTCAAGAAATAAAAGAAAAACTATTAAAAATATTCAGTGAGGAAGGAAACTATGAAGTATCTTAATTTATATATAAACTTAATGATTTTAAATATAAATTATATTTTATTTATATATTTTATATTTGTTGTTACACAACTTATTTGTCTATACTATGAATATCATATAAAAAATTTAGTTTTGTTTCTTGGAAACAAAGCAATTTTAATATGTTCTATATTAATTGCTTATATTTTTAAAGATAATACATTAATATTACTTATTTATTTTATAGGATTAGTTATTTTAAAGGATTTAATAGATAAAAAATATGGAGAAAAGTATTCAAAAGAAATAGCTGATTTTTTACTAGAAGATATTTTTTTTCTAATTATATCAGGATTATTATCGTTTTATTTGATATAAATATTTTAAATGTAGCTTGACTATTACAGCAAATCCTGCTATGCCAATCAAAGATTTCAGCATAAACTCATC
>NZ_JAUMYY010000010.1:28343-48409 GCF_030528405.1 Fusobacterium sp. | reverse complement strand
AAAATTAGGATGGTTATGTTATGAAAGAATTTAGTAAAAAACAAATTTTGATATTTAATTATATATTAATTATTTTAATTATGCTTTTAATTATCTTATTAGCAAAAAGATTTTATTTTAACGAATTTTATTACAAGGTTCCTAATCTCGTTGGACTTGAAAAGAAAGAAGCAGAAAAAACTATTTCTTCATCTGCACTTAGAATTAGGGATATGGGAGAAACTTTTTCAAATTTAGCCTATGGAAAAGTAGCTATGCAAGAACCTCTACCAGGTAGTATAGTAAAAAAATCGAGGAATATAAAAATCTGGACGAGCATGGAAAGTCCAGCTGTATTTTTAGATGATTTAACTGAAATTAACTACTTAGATGCTGCCTCTATTGCAGAGAGAAAAGGGATGATAGTTGAACAAATAATAAAGATTAATTCATCTTTACCTATAAATTATGTTATTGCAACCTCACCAAAAAGTGGAGAACCTCTTTTTAGAGGAACGAAGATTTCTTTTCTTATTAGCAATGGAAAGCTAAATTAATTTAAGGGGGAGTTAAAAATTCAAGCCAGAGTAATAAATAAAGTTCAAGGATTTTATTATGTAGAAACTATAAGCAATGAAGTATTGGAAGTAAAACTTCGTGGAATTTTAAAAAAAAGTAATAACAAGTTTAACTGTGTTGTAGGAGATTTAGTTGAACTATCCGAAGATAAATCCATAGTTAAAATATATGAAAGAAAAAATATTTTGACTAGACCTATAGTAGCTAATGTTGACTATATGGCTATACAATTTGCTGCTAAAGAACCTATTCTTGACTATGAAAGAATTAATTTGCTTTTATTAAATGTTTTTTTTCAAAAAGTTTCTCCTCTTATTATAATTAATAAGACTGATTATTTAAATGAAGAGGAATTAAATTTAATAAAACATAAGCTTTTTTTTCTCGAAAGAATAAATGTTCCTCTTTTCTTTATTTCTTCAAAAGAAAAAAAAGGCATAGAGGAACTTGAAAATTTTATAAAAAGTAAAATAACTGTAATAGGTGGTCCAAGTGGAGTTGGTAAATCAAGCTTAATAAATATTTTACAAGATAGTCATATTTTGAAAACTGGTGAAATCAGCGAAAGACTAAAGAGAGGAAAACATACAACTAGAGATTCAAATATGATGAAATTAAGAGCTGGAGGTTATATAATTGATACTCCTGGTTTTTCATCCATAGATATTCCTGATATTAATGATATAGAAGAGTTGATATCACTTTTCCCTGAATTTAAAAATTTACCTAGCTGCAAATTTTTAAATTGTTCTCATACACATGAACCTGACTGTAATGTAAAAAATTATGTTGAAAATAAAAATATTTCTATAGATAGATACAATTTTTATAAAAGAGTTTTAAATTCTTTAAACGAAAGGTGGAATAGATATGACAAATAATATAAAAATAGCTCCTTCTATATTATCCTCAGATTTTTCAAAATTAGGAGAAGAAATTGTTGCTATTGACAAAGCTGGAGCTGACTATATTCATATAGATGTTATGGATGGAAATTTTGTTCCTAATTTAACTTTTGGTCCTCCTGTAATAAAAGCCTTTAGGAAATGCACAAATTTGATTTTTGATGTACATTTGATGATAGATAAACCTGAAAGATATATTGAGGATTTTGTTAAAGCAGGCTCAGACATAATAACAGTGCATGCTGAATCAACTATACATTTGCATAGAGTAATCCAACAAATAAAATCTTTTGGAGTTAAGGTAGGAGTTTCCTTAAATCCTTCTACATCAGAAGATTGCTTAAAATACATTATAAATGATATAGATATGGTCTTAGTTATGAGTGTAAATCCTGGATTTGGAGGGCAAAAATTTATTGAAAGTAGCATTGATAAGATAAGAGCTATAAGAGCTATGAGGGCTGATATAGATATTCAAGTTGATGGTGGTATTACAAATGAAACTATAGGAAAATGTATAGAAGCAGGGGCAAATATCTTTGTTGCAGGTTCTTATGTTTTCTCAGGTGATTATAAAGAAAGAATTAACTTATTAAAGGGAGGTAATTGGTATGACTGTAAACATTGAAAAGGTAAATGATGTATTGGAAGAGTATTACAAACTATTTTATAAAACAGAGGATATGGCATTAAAAAGAGGAATAAAATCTCTTACTCACACAGAACTTCATATAATTGAATCTATAGGACAAGAATCTCTTACTATGAATGAATTATCAGATAAAATTGGAATAACTATGGGGACTGCAACTGTTGCAATTTCTAAATTGTCAGATAAAGGCTATATAGATAGAGTTAGATCTAGTGTGGATAGAAGAAAGGTTTTTGTTTCTCTTACAAAAAAAGGCTTTGATGCTCTGACTTATCATAATAATTATCATAAAATGATAATGGCTTCGATAACTGAAAATATTCCTACAAAAGATTTAGAAAAATTTGTTGAAATTTTTGAGGTTATTTTAGATGCTCTGAGAAATAAAACTGACTATTTTAAGCCTATGATAATAACGGATTTTCCAGAAAAAACAAAGGTTTCCATTGTTGAAATTAAAGGAACTCCTATTGTGCAAAACTATTTTGCCAGTCATGGAATAGAAAATTTCAGTATTCTAAAAATTTTAAAGTCTGAGGACAAGGCACAATTTACTATACAAAAAGAAAATGGAGAAAAATTGGTTTTAGATGTTTTAGATGCCAAAAATTTAATTGGCGTAAAGGCGGACTAATATGCTTTATATAGATGGCATCTCTTTAAATAAGATTAAAAATGATTTAAAAAATGAACTATTGAATAAAAGAATCAATAGGATTTTTAAAAATAATGAGCACTCTATTTCTTTACATTTTGGAAAAATGGAGCTATTGTTTTCTTGTTTACCTCAATTAACTATATGTTATATAAATCAGAATAAAGAGAAACCTATTTTAGATATTGCTTCCTCTATAATATCTAATCTTAGAAAACATCTTATGAATGCAACACTTGTAAACATAGAGCAACTAGGATTTGATAGAATCCTAGTTTTTATTTTTACAAAAATTAATGAATTAGGGCAGCTAAAAAAATATTATATCTATTTTGAATGCTTAGCTAAATCTTCAAACTTAATTTTTTGTGATGAAGATCATAAAATTATAGATAGTTTAAAAAAATATTCTATTTCTGAGAAAAATGAACGAACTTTATTTAATGGAGAAAGATATAAAAGACCTCAATATGAAATAAAAATATCTCCATTTGACTTAGGTAGTAAAGATTTTCAAAAAATAATAACTGAATCTTCACTGACAAAAAAAGTCGAAGGACTTGGAAGTATTTTTGAAAAGGCTGCTAAGGATTATATAACATATAGAAAACTTTTAGAAAATTATGATTGTAAAATTTATTTTCAAGATAAGAAAATCAAATTAGCAAGCGTTTTAGCATTAGATTTAAAAGACTATACAGATTTTAAAGAATTTAAAAATTTCAATGATTTAATTAATTTTTATATACATTATGAGTCAGTATCTACTAATTTTAATTTATTAAAAAATAAACTAAATCTTAGTATTGAAAAGAAATTAAAAAAATTAAAAAAAATCCTCATCCTTATAAAAAAAGATATAGAAGATAGCCAAGCAATGACAAAAGTTAAGGAAGAAGCCGATATCTTAGCTGCTAATTTATATAATTTAAAAAAGGGTATGTCAAGTATAAAAACATATAATTTTTATCACAATATAGAAGTGGAAATAAAACTAGATCCTCTTTTAAGTCCCAAAGAAAATTTAGATAAATATTATAAAAAATATAACAAGATGAAAAGAGGTCTAGAAAATGCTCAAAGGCGACATATAGAAGTAAATAATGAAATCAATTATTTAGACAGTAATTTACTTTTTATCCAAAACTCTAGCACTATAGATGAACTTAGAGATATTGAAGAAGAGCTTATAAAGCAAAGATATATATTGCCAAGTTATAAAACAAAGAAAACTAAATTAAAAAAAGAAATAAAATATGGAATTTTAGAGTTTAAAGATTCTGTTATTTTATATGGAAGGAATAATTTAGAAAATGATTACCTAAGCTTTAAAGTTGCAAATAAAAATGACTATTGGTTTCATGCTAAAAATATAGCTAGTTCTCATGTTATAGTTAAAACAAATACTCTAAGTGAAGAATTGATAAAAAAAGCTGCTGAATTAACAGCTTTTTATACTAAATTAAATCTTGGCGAAAAAGTTGAAGTGGATTATACGCAAAGAAAGTACTTAAATAAACCCAACGGTGCAAAACCAGGTTTTGTAACTTATAGTAATCAAAAGACTATTTTAGTTGAAAAAAAAGACTTAGAGATAGTAAAAAATTAAAAGCATACTTCTTTGGATATATTTATAACAATTCAAGATTATTTTTTAATCTAAATTAAATTTGACAAAAAAACAAAAAAAATGTAATCTAATAGTAGAATAATTATTTGATTTATATATAAAAACATTGAGAAAGGAAGGAACAAAAAATGGCGAGTAAAACAGTAGAAATAGTTAATGAAACAGGGCTTCATACTAGACCTGGTAGTGAATTTGTTAATCTTGCAAAATCTTTTTCTTCACAAATAACAGTAGAAAATGAAGCTGGAACTGTTGTAAATGGAACCTCATTATTAAAATTATTATCACTTGGAATAAAAAAGGGAGCTAAAATCACTGTTCATGCCAATGGTGAAGATGAAGCTGATGCAGTTGAAAAGTTAGCGGCTCTTCTTGCTAATTTAAAAGATTAATTTCATAATTTAAGGGGAATACTTCCCCTTTATTTTTTAATTTTTGTAAAAGTATTTATAAATTTTTTAGTAAATACCATTTTATATAGAGAATTTTAAGGAGTTTTTAATAGATGAATAAAATTATAAGAGGTATTGCTGCTTCTCCTGGAGTAGCATTAGGAAAAGTATTTATATACAGAGATATAAGTTTAGACTATAATGAAAAATCTTCTATTTCTACTGAAAAAGAAATTGAAAGGCTTATCAGTGGAAGAGAAATTGCAAAAAAACAGCTAGAGGAAATTAGAGATAACACTTTATTAAAGATGGGAAAGGATAAAGCAGCTATTTTTGATGGGCATATTACTCTTTTAGAAGATGAAGATCTTTTTGTTGAAATTAATGAAAAAATAAATTCAAACAATAATACTGCTGAGTTTGCGCTGAATGAAGCTATAGAAGAATATGCTACTATGCTTTCCAATTTAGAAGATGAATATTTTAAAGAGAGAGCAGCAGATTTAAGAGACATAGGTAAAAGATGGTTATATGGTGTTGCTAATATAAGCATAGTTGACTTATCTAAATTACCTCCTGAAAGTATAATTGTTGCCAAAGAATTGAACCCTTCTGATACAGCACAAATAAATTTAGATAATGTCTTGGCATTTATAACTGAGATTGGTGGTAAAACTTCTCATTCTTCTATTATGGCAAGATCTTTAGAATTACCTGCTGTTGTTGGAGTTGGAGAAATAATAAATAATTTAAAAGATGGGGATACAATAATTGTTGATGCACTTGAAGGACTTATTTTAGTAAAACCATCTGTGCAAGAAATTTCATATTACAAAGAAAAAAGAAAAGCCTATTTAAAAGAAAAAGAAGAGCTTAAAGAATTAAAAGATAAAGAAGCAATATCCAAAGATAATGTCAAAGTTGATATCTGGGGCAATATAGGCTCACCAAAGGATGTAAAAGGAGTCTTATCCAATGGTGGTTTCGGTATAGGTCTTTATAGAACTGAATTTTTATTTATGGATAAAGAGTTTTTTCCTACCGAAGAAGAACAATTCCAAGCTTATAAAGAAGTTGCTTTAGCTATGGGAAAATATCCTGTTACAATTAGGACTATGGATATAGGTGGAGATAAATCTTTACCTTATATGGAACTTCCTGAAGAAGAAAACCCATTTTTAGGTTGGAGAGCACTTAGAATTTGTTTAGATAGAACAGAAATTTTAAAAACGCAATTTAGAGCTTTGCTTAGAGCAGCAAAATTTGGAAATATAAAAATTATGCTTCCTATGGTAATTGATGTCAATGAAATAAGGAAATCAAGAGAAATTTTTGAGGAATGCAAAGCTGAGTTAAAAGCTGAAGGTATTGAATTTAATGCCGATATTTTACTTGGTATAATGGTTGAAACTCCTGCAGTAGCTTTAAGAGCCAAATATTTTGCTAAGGAATGTGATTTTTTCTCTATAGGAACTAATGATTTAACTCAATATACTCTTGCTGTTGATAGAGGAAATGAAAAAATTTCCAATCTGTATGATACCTATAATCCAGCTGTTTTACAAGCTATAAAACTACTAATTGATGGTGCACATGAAGCTGGAATAAAAATTTCAATGTGTGGGGAGTTCGCTGGCGATGAAAATGCAGCTCCTCTTCTTCTAGGAATGGGTTTGGATGGCTTTTCAATGTCAGGAATTTCTATACCAAGAATAAAAAGAATATTGAAAGACTTAGACAGTAAAGAGTGCAGAAAGTTAGTAAATGAAGTTTTAGAACTTTCTACTGCTGAAGAAGTAAAAGAAAGAATAAGTTTATTTATGTCAGATTTAAAAATTTAAAAAAAGGCTATTGCATTTATTTGCAATAGCTTTTTCTATATAAAAAATTAAGTGGCGTTCCCGAGAAGATTTGAACTTCCGACAACCGCCTTAGGAGGGCGATGCTCTATCCAACTGAGCTACGGGAACAGCTATAATTAAATCCTTTTAATTATACAACACTTTTTAAAAAATTTCTATAATAAATATTTAAGTCGCAATAGATATATTCTTTTATTATTTTAAAATCAACTTCTTTATTGTCATGTGTTCTTCTTAATTCTATTACTCCTTTCAATAAGAAATATTTTTTGATATAATAACTTAAAAATTACTGATTTTATGTAGGAGACTAAAATGAATTTAAAAAAATTTTACTCAAGACTCTCTGCTAAACAAGCAGCTTTTATAGCAGTTTTCTTTTGGGCGTCAGCATTTGTTTTTACTAAATATGTTTTAAAATATATTGATGTCAAAAGCTTAGCAGTTATCCGTTATTTCTTTGCTGCCTTAATTCTTTTAATTATCGCAATTGTTAAGAAAATTAAATTTCCTGCTTTCAAAGATTTAGCTGCTCTTTTTATGGCCGCTTTTTTTGGATATTCTGGTTATTTTATAGTTTTTAATATCGCTATGCAAAAAATAAGCCCTTCAACTGCTAGTGTAATAAATGCTCTCTCACCAGCTATAACTGGAATTATCGCGTATTTTTTATTTAAAGAAAAAATAAATTTATTTGGTTGGTTTTCTTTACTTATTTCATTTATAGGCATAGTGATTCTTACTATGTGGGATGGTGTTTTCTCGATAAATATAGGAATTATATATATGCTTATAGCATGTATCTTCATAAGTCTATCAAATATTTTTCAACGGGGATTGGCTGGAAAAAAATACACTTCTCTTGAACTAATAATATATTCAATGATAATAGGTGCTCTTCAACTTCTCGCCTATTCTCCCAGTTCTCTTTTAAATATCTATAAAATAAAAATTCATATTTTGTTCTTAATTATATATATGGCAATTTTTCCTAGTATTGTTGCATATTTATTTTGGGTAAGAGCTTTTGAAATTTCTAAATCAACTACAGAAGTTACATCCTTTATGTTTGTAACACCTGTCATTGCAACTCTTATGGGAATAATTATTCTAGGTGATATTCCAAAATTTTCAACTTTTTTAGGAGGAAGTATAATTATATTAGGAATGATATCTTTTAATAAAACTAAAGACAAAAGCTAATAAAAGTAAAATTCTTCCTTAATCTTGAATATCAGGATTAGGGGAGAACTCAAGTTAGCTTTTTTTATTCTATATAGAGTTTTTTTATTGACAACTAATATTTTTAAATGTAAACTCTAACTATATAATATTTTTTGAGGTGGTATTATGGATAGAGCATTTTTAAGTGAACTTGATAAATTGCATGAAGAAGAAAAACATGAAGAAATAGTGAATAAAATTTTAAATTTAAATGAAGAAGAGAAAAATAAAGAAATTTTAGGAAAACTTGCTCGTGCATACAATAATTTAGAGGAGTATAATAAAGCTCTTGAAATTTTAAAAAGTCTTGAAAAAACAGAAAAGGACACAGCTATATGGAACTATCGTATTGCTTATACATATTTTTATATGGATAACAAACAAAAAGAAGCTGAAAAACATTTTAAAAAGGCTTTAAAAATAAATCCTAATGAGGAAGATGTTCCTTATTTTTTGATGCAAATTTATCAAAATTATTCTGTTGAGGCAACTGAAAATGAAAAATATGAAGAAGCTATTGACTGGGCAAAAAAAGCTTTAAAGTTTGCTGAGGAACTTAAAGATAATGAAGAAATAATATGGTCTTACTCAAGAATCGCATGGTGCTACGATGCTTTGGGGAATTATAAAGAGGCATTAAAATATCTTGAGTTTTCAAGTAGGCTAGGACGAGATGATATCTGGTTAAATTCTGAATATTGTTACTCATTTTCAAGAAGTAACAGGTACGAGGAAGCAATAAAATATGGATTAAAAGCAATTGAACTAGGACGAGATGATGAGTGGATTTACTATGAACTTGGATGGTCTTATTCTGCACTTGATAAATATGAGAAAGCATTGGAGTATTACCAGCTTTCAAAAGATAAAGGAAGAATAAGTTTAGATATAGAAATAGAGATCGGAAGATGCCTAAGTGAACTTGGAAAAATAGATGAAGGGATTAAAATCTTTAAAAAAGCTTTAAAAATGCAAGATCTCAGTGAATATGATCTTGCCATTATAAATTCTCAAATTGCCTATGCATATAGAAGAAATGAGGATTATGAAAAAGCCATAAAACATGGAAAAGTAGCAAAAGAAAAAGGTAGAGATGATGCTTGGATAAATGTGGAAATTGGGCTTAATTACTTTGCTCTTAAGGACTATAAAAAAGCTTTAGAATTTTTCTTGAAGGCATATGAAAATGATAATAACTATAATTTTGCATTGATACAAATAGCAGAAACTTATAAAAATTTAGCTGAGTATGAAAAGTCCTTAGAAACACTTCTAAAGATATACGAAAAAAGCAGAGATGATATCTGGCTTAATTCAGAAATAGGATGGCTTTACAATGAATTACAAAATTATGAAGAAGGTTACAAATTTTTAATAAAAGCAGAAGATTTAGGAAGAAGTGATGAGTGGTTATTCTCTGAAATGGGTCAATGCCTAGGACGTATGGGAAGATACGAAGAGGCTCTTGTGAAGTTAAAAACTGTACTTGAAATGCAAAATGTTTCTTTGGAAGAAAAAATATTTGTAAACTCTGAAATAGGCTGGATTTATGATAGAATTAATAAAAGAGAAGAGGCATTAAAGTATTTATTTGTGGCAAAAGATCTAGGCCGTGATGATGTTTGGCTTAACTCTGAAATAGCTTGGAGCTTAGTTGATTTTCCTGAGAGATATGAGGAAGCTGAATATTATTTTAAGAGAGCAATGGAGCTTGGAAGAAACGATGCTTGGATACTTAATCAGCTTGGTTTCCTATACAGTCGTATGGAAAAATACGAAGATGCTGTCGACAACTTAAAGAAAGCTAATGAAATATTGCCATATGATAGTTGGACATATTATCATTTGGGAATCAATCTTAGAAAATTAGGAAAAATTGAAGAAGCCATAGAAGTTTTAGAAAAATCTTATGAATTCACTGAATATCAAGGATGGGTTGATCTACAACTTGCATGGTGCTATGCCCTAATTGATGAAAAAGAAAAGGCAAATGAATATTTAAATAATGTCAATAAATTTTTATCTGCAGAACTGGAAAGAGATGAAGAATTAAAGAAGGATTATGAAAGCATTAAAAAACTTTTATCTTCGTATTCATATTTAGCATAAAATATATAAAAAGATATTTTAACTTAATTAGATATTTTGGAGTATATATGAAAAAATATAAAAGAGCCCTTATTCTTGCAGGTGGTGGAAATCGTTTTGCTGTTTATGCTGCTATGTATTCAGCTCTTGTTGAGCATAAGCTAGCCCCTGATTTAATTTTAGGAAGTTGTGGAGCTTCACTAAGTTCTGCCATCATAAGTCATTTAGTAGAACCACAAAGAATAAAAAAATATTTAAAATCAAAAGAATTTTATTCTCTGGTTAAAAATATAAAATTAACTGAGCAAAAAAAAATTTTTAAACTTCCTTTTTATTTACTTTCAAATGCTCTACTAGCTAGACAAAAAATATATACACAAGATATAATAAAAAAATTTCTAATTGATTTTCCAACGGAGATTGAGAAATTTTTAGTTAATTTAGCTAAAGAAAAACCTAAAATTGACAGCATTATTATTGCTTCAAAGCTTGACTTTGAAAATTCAAATTTTTACAAAACTATGAACAAACAAAAAATTTATAAAGAACTTATATTAACAAATATAAAAGAAGATATTGAATTACAAACTATTTTTAGGACAAAAGCATATCAAAATTCTTTAATTGATAATAAAATTGAAATAATAAAAGAATTTTCACTTTTAAAGGCTAGTAGAATTTCCATGTCAGATATGTTTTTAATCTCACCAGTGCTTTATAAAGATAATTATTTATTTGGAGGGGCTGTTGACTTGCTTCCTATAGAGATAGCAAATTCTCTTGCTGAAGATATATTTCTGGAGTTAAAGCAAAGTTATACTTTCATTGAAAATTCAGTATTAAAAAATGTTTTAGCTTATGATGGGAACGCAAGATTTAAAGATGTACTTTCTTTAAATGCTTCTCATTGGATAGATAGCTCTGATATACCAAAATATTTTAAAAAATATTATAATTTATTTTCATTTAATTTTTTTAAAATGGAGCTTCAATTAAATATTCCAACTTATGAGCAGTATTGTGAAGATGTAGATCTACAATGGAACTATGGTTATAGCAGAGTATTAGAAAGCTTAAAATTAGAAAAAAATTTTAAAAAACATCAGAGAATAAAAATAAAATAATGGTGATTATATGAAAATTTTTATTGCTGGAGGAACCTCTGGTATAGGTTTAGCACTTGCAAAAAAATATCTAGCTTTAGGTTATGATGTGGCTATTTGTGGTAGAAATAAAGAAAAGATTAAGGCTATTACTACAGTGCCTAGATTAAAAATATATCAACTTGATATTTACAATAAGGATGAATTTTATAAAGCTGTGTATGATTTTTCAAATGGAAATCTTGACTTATTAATTTCAGTCGCAGGGATTTATGTGAATAGTAGAACAAAGCCATTATCAACAGAAGAGAGCTCTTCTATGCTAAAAACTAATATAGTGGGTACTCTTAATTCTTTTGAAATTGGAAGAGAGCTAATGCTTAATAATAACTCTGGTCATATAGTTGCTATTGCTTCTGTTGCAGGACTTATAGACTATCCTAGAGCTTCCGTTTATAGTAGAACAAAAAAAACTGTTATTTCTATTGCAGATAGCTATAGAGAAGCTCTTAAAAATACAAATATTAAAATAAGCACAATTATTCCAGGTTATGTGGATACTAAAAGATTGAGGGAATTAAATAATGGCGATGTCAGTAAAAAAATTTTCCTTATAAGCGAAGAAGAGGCTGTTAATTTAATAATTGATGCAATCACAAAAAATAAAAAAGAATTTATTTTCCCATTTAAAATGAAAATACTTATAAAATTTTTAAATCTTCTTCCTAAAAAACTTTTAACTTTTCTTTTAAATGATACTAATTATAAAGGAGAGAAAATAACTAATGATATTTGAAAAATTTAAATCTTTTGACAACACTGATTTTGCCTATAGACTTTGGAATTATAAAGCTGAGCAAAAAACTATAATTATTATTCATAGAGGGCATGAACATTCAGAACGACTGAGTGATTTTGCTAATGATTATAGATTTAAGAATTTTAATATTTTTTCTTTTGATTTAAGAGGTCATGGTTATACTCAAGCTAAAAGTTCTCCATTTTTTATGGACTATGTGAGAGATTTAGAGAGTTTTAAAAACTTTGTTTGTGATAAATATTCAATTAAAGAAAATGATATATTTATAATAGCAAATAGCATAGGAGGAGTTATTGTTGCAGAATGGCTTCATAGTTTTAATCCCAATATAAATGGTGTAGCCTTACTTGCTCCAGCTTTTAAGATTAAACTATATTTTCCTTTTGCTAAAGAAATAATCTCTCTTTTCACTAAAATTTTTAAAAATTTAAAAATTATAAGTTATGTAAAAGCAAATGTGCTAACTCATGATAAACTTGAACAACAAAAATATAGAGATGACAAACTTATAAATAAAGAAATTAATGCCAGATTGCTTGTAGATCTTTTAAATATGGGAGAAAAATTAATTTCTAATTCAAATGCTCTTGAATACACAACACTAATTTTATCAGCTGAAAAAGACTATGTTGTTAAAAATAGTGCCCAAAAAGAATTTTATATAAATCTAAGCTCTAAAACTAAAAAATTCATTGAATTAAAAAATTTTTATCATGGTATACTATTTGAAAAAGAAAGAAATAAGGTCTATGAAATTCTATATACTTTTATAACTAAGACTTTCGATAAAAAAGCCACTGAAATAGATATTAATGCAAGAGCTTTTTCTATAAAAGAATATGATACTTTAAGATTAACCCATATAAAATTCGTAGAGAAAATACTATATTCTTTACAGAGCACAGCATTAAAATACTTTGGTTTTTTATCTAAGGGAATGAAATTAGGGCTAGACTATGGTTTTGACTCTGGGGCTTCTCTTGATTATGTATATAAAAATAAGGCAGAAGGAAAGTTTTTAATTGGAAAATTTTTAGATAGATTTTATTTAAATCAAATTGGATGGAAGGGAATTAGAGAAAGAAAGAAGAATCTTCTTAAATTAATTGAAAAAGCAATAGAATCACTAGATAAAGAAAATATTAAAATTTTAGATATTGCTGGTGGAACTGGGAATTATCTTTTTGATATAAAAAAACTTTATCCTAACTCTGATATTCTTATTAATGAGCTAAAGAATAGAAATATTGAAATCGGACAAAAATTTATAGAAGAAAACAAATTAAAAAATATACGATTTTCTAGTTATGATTGTTTTATTAAAGAGAGCTATAAAAATATGAATTTTATACCTGATATAATAATAATCTCAGGTATATTTGAATTATTCCAAGATAATAACTTAGTTTTAAATGCCATTGAAGCATTGTCAGAACTTTCTAAAAAAGGAACTTTTTTAATTTATACTGGTCAACCTTGGCATCCTCAGTTATCTCAAATTGCTTTTGTACTTAATAGCCACAAAGGTAAAAAGCACAACTGGATAATGAGAAGAAGAAGTCAAAATGAGCTAGATAGCTTATTTTTAAAAAATGGTTTTATAAAAAAGTTTATGTTAACAGATAATCAGGGGATTTTCACTGTATCCTTAGCTAAATTGGAGAAATAAATATGGACATATCTATCTATAAACTTAAAAAACAATTTCAAAACCTTCTTATGCCCTTTTGTAAAAAGATTGCAAGTTTAGGTATAAGTCCAAATCAAATAACTATCTTTACTCTTATTTTAAATATAGTTTTTTCCTATCTGTTATATGAATTTTCATATTTCAGATTACTTTATATACTAGTTCCTTTTTTCTTTTTGCTTAGAATGGCATTAAATGCTTTGGATGGAATGCTCGCATCTAATTTCAATATGAAAACAAAAATTGGTATATTTTACAATGAACTTAGTGATATTATTTCTGATACAGTAGTTTTTTATTCTTTTTTTAAAATTATTGATTTATCTGAATATTTATCCCTGATATTTATATTTTTTTCGTTGCTAAGTGAATTTGTTGGTATACTAGCTTTTATGGTGGATGGCAAAAGGCATTATGAGGGACCTATGGGCAAGAGTGATAGAGTTTTTTTAATAAGTATAGTTTCTATTCTTATTTATTTTGAATTTTATATATTTAAAAATTATTTAATCATATTTGCCATTATTTTATTACTTTTTACTATATTCAACAGACTTAAGTCTTCTCTTAAAAGTTGATTTTAAAATATGAAAGGTTTCTAATATGTCTTATATCTTAATAGTTATTTTCTTTCTAGCTATTTTTGCAAAATTCTTTATGTTTTTCAATAAAAAAAATTTTTCTAAGGAAAAATATTGTAATATAGTACAAAGAATTAATACCTGGTTTATTATTATTTTTATAGTTTTTATAGCTAGTTTAAATAAGATAACTATGCTTATTTTATTTTCAATAATTTCTTTTTTAGCCTGTAGAGAATTTTTTTCTTTATATGAAAAAAGGCTAAATAGTAAACTTAATTTTTTTATAGTCACAAATATTCTTATCTTTTATATTTCAATTTATTATAGAAGTTTAGTAATATTTGTTCTCAGTCTTATTTTTAGTTTTTTAATAGCTCTATGCTCTAAAGAAATTAAAATCTTTTTGTGCTCTTTTATCATTAATATCTATATGTTAGGTGCTATTAATACGTTAACCGATATTAAACTTATTATATCTCTTTTAGTTCTAATTGAAGCCAATGATGTATTTCAATATATTGTTGGTAATTTATATGGTAGATACAAAATATCCCCTAAAATAAGTCCTAATAAAACATTAGAAGGTCTGTTGGGAGGAATAATTTTGACTACTATTTTTTCTATTTTTATTAAAATATTTTTTGAAAAAAATTTAATTCTAACAATAGCTCCGCTTATTTCTTTACTTGGCTTTTTAGGTGATATTTTTATATCGTATTTTAAAAGAAAATTTAATAGAAAAGATAGTGGAACCTTACTTAAAGGACATGGGGGAATTTTAGATAGAGTTGATAGTTTAATTTTTAACTCCATTTTTTTAGCACTTATTTATAATCTAACTCTTTAAGCATAAAATAATTTTCTATCTCTAATTTCTTTTCTTTTCCCTTCAATGCCTCGATATACATAATTGAAGACTTATTGTTAGCTGAATATATAAAAATTATTTTGGAAGGATTAAATTTATTGTTATCCAAAATTTTTATTATTTCAACCAGTCTATGTGTTCTATGTATAAAACAAATTTTTCCTATGGGCTTTAAAAGTCTTTTAGCAGAGCTTATAAAATCACTTAAATTTAATTCTAGTTCATGTCTTGAAATTTTCTTATGCTCATTTTCATTTATTTTTTTCCCATCTATTTCCATATAAGGTGGATTTGAAATTATAATATCAAAATAATTAGATTTAGGGTATTTCTTTATATCCATATTTATAAGTTCAATTTTATTAAGTATATTATTTATTTTTAAAACTCTTTTTGCTCTTTCTATATTCTCCTCTTGGATATCCACTCCAACTATTTCTGATACATTTTTTTGCTCATATAAAAGAACAGGTAAGATGCCGTTACCTGTCCCAATGTCTACTATCCTTAAGTTGTTTTTTTCCTTATTATTAGAGATAAATAATTTAGCTAAAAGAAGCGTATCAATACCATATTTATACCCTACTTTTTTTTGAATAATAGTATATTTATCATTTAATTCTTCAATTATTTCATCTTCTTTAATCATACAAAAACTATTCCTTTTCTAGAATTTTATTTTCAATTTCTTCCTTAGTCTTGATATTTTTTAAAATATTTGCCTCTTTTCTATTAAATTTAATTTCTTTTACATTTATTCTAGAAATCCCTTTTTCTGGAATATCTATATATAAAAATCCATTAAGTGGACTAATACTTAGAACCTTTCCTTCTCCATATTCAGTATGCACAATTTGATTTACTGCTGGAAAATTTTTCAATGCTTCCTCATATTGAGAATATTCATAATTTATACAACAAAGTAATCTTCCACAAACTCCTGAAATTTTTGTAGGATTAATAACTAAACCTTGATCTCTTGCCATTTTTACAGATACCGAATCAAATTTATTTATAAAAGTCTTACAGCATAGTTCTTTTCCACAAGGACCTATATCTCCTAAAATTCTTGCCTCATCTCTGACACCTATCTGTCTTAATTCTATTCTCGTTCTAAAGATAAGTGCTAAGTCTTTCACCAACTCTCTAAAATCAATTCTTCCATTTGCAGTAAAATAAAAAATTAGTTTTGATCTATCAAAAGTATATTCACAGGTAACGAGTTTCATTTCAAGTCCATGTTTTTTTATTTTTTCCTTGCATTCTAAAAAAGCCTCTTTTGCTTCTTTTTTTTGCTTTTCATAAACTTCAATTTCTTCTGAACTAGCTAATTTTAAAACTGGTTTTAAAGGAAGAATTAAATCTTTTTCCTTCATCATAAGAGAGTTTCCACAGGCAAGACCTAACTCTCTACCTCTAATTGTGTCTACAATAACCTTATCATTCTTTTTAAATTTCATTCCATCGATAACTTCAAAATAATATCTTTTTTTTGTTGTTTCAAACATTATTACTAAAACTTCATGTAATTGCTCTGGATTAGAACTCACTAAGACTTCATTTTCCATACCAATATCTATATCTTCTATTGTTGTTTCCATTGTTAACTCCTTAATTTATATTAATCCTTCCTCCAAAAAACTAAAGTAGGAATTTTCTGTTATTATTATATGGTCTAAAAGCAAAGCATCAAAATTTTTTAAACCACTTTGTATTTCTTTTGTTATATCTATATCACTTTTAGATGGCTTTATAGAGCCAGAAGGGTGATTATGAGCTAGTATAAGTGCTTTAGCGTTATATTCTAATAGAGCTTTATATATCTCTCTTGGATACACAGCACTCCTATCTAAAGTTCCATAAGATTTTTCTTCATAGGCTATAAGCTCATTAGAATTTGATAAAAATAGCACATAAAATTTTTCTATTTTCTCATAGGCAATCTTTGTTCTCAAAAATTTCAATAAATTATCTTTATTCTTGATTAAAGTAGCTTCATCTCTTCTTAAATAATTCTCATAGAAAAGCTCTGGTAATTCTCCTATCAATTTTAAAAATGTTATACTACTCTCTCCTAAGCCTTCAACTTCTTTTAATTCTGTACTCTTTGCTTTTAACACTTTTTCTATACTACCAAATTTTTTTAAAAGTTCTTTTGCTAAATTTTTAGTATCTTTTCTAGGTAAAGCGTAAGTTAAAAGAAGTTCTAGAATTTCATAATTAGAGAAGGAAGATATTCCATTTTTTAAATATTTTTCTCTTATTCTCTTTCTATGTCCATCAAAACCTTTCATACAACTCCCTAAAAAACTTATTTCTTATAATACAAATTATAAACCTCTGTAGGACTTTTCATAGTATTTATCATTTCAATTGCACAGTCTATAAATGGATAAGCAAATACTGCTCCTGTCCCCTCTCCCAATCTCATATTTAAATCTAAAAAAGCTTGCACATTTAAATGCTTAAATATTACTTGCATTCCAGGTTCTTCACTTCTATGTGTAAAAATTATATAGTCTTTTATTTTAGGATTTAATTCACAAGCAAGTAAAGCTGCTACTCCAGATATGAAACCATCAACTAGCATTATTTTTTTTAATAGAGCTGCTCCTATATACATACCTAATATACATGCTATGTCAAAACCACCAACTGCGGTTAATATATCTATGACATCCATATCAAAAGTATTATATTTCTTACATGCTTCCTGTATTACTTTTTTCTTTTTTATAAGTCCTTCATCTGAAAGTCCTCCGCCTCTACCTACTATTAAATCTATATCTTTTTTAATTATAGAATAAAGTATTGCTGAGCTTGTAGAAGTATTAGCTATACCCATTTCTCCATTTGAAAATATATCAAAATTTTGGGCTTTTTCTTTTATTAATTCAATTCCGATTTGTATTGCTTCAATTGCTTCTTCCAAAGTCATGGACTTTTCTTTATAAAAATTATTGGTTCCTCTTTTGATTTTTTTTCTGTACAGATTAGGATAATCTTTTTCTATATCTACCGCCATACCAACATCAATAACATTTAAATCCACATTTAATTTTTTGGTAAAAATTCCTATTGCTGCAATTTTATTTAGCATTGCCTCTGAAACTAGAGCAGTGTATTCAATTGGACATGAAGAAACTCCTTCTTCTATTATTCCATTATCTGCTGCTGCAACGATATGACATTTATTAGGTAATTCTTTTATTGGATAACCATATATTCCAGCAATTTTTTTGCATAACTCCTCTAAAATTCCTAAACTTTTTTCTGGTTTCATTTTCCTATTTAATTCTTTAGAAGCTTTTTCAATTGCTTCATTGTTAACATCTTCTATAGAATTTACTAGTTTTAGCAGTTCCTCTTTCGATTTTATTTTCATTATGCCACCATCTCTATATAAACTTTACTAAGTAAGAAAAATCAAATCTTCCCTCAAGTATTGCAATGCCGCCATTCTCAAATTTATACTTCCAATAAGCATCTAATTCCTTCGATAAATAATGACTTAAAATACAATTCAAAACTCCCCAATGTGCAACTATTAAATTATTTTTTTCAAAATCGAGCGTCTTTAAAAATTCTAAAACTCTGAAATACATTTCTCTAGGACTTTCACCTACTCTGTAATTATAATTTTCCCAATCTTTTTCTAATATTTTCATTTCATCAGGATATTTTTCTAAAATTTCTGTATAAGTCAGACCTTCAAAGATTCCAAAATTCAACTCCATAAGGCTATCTGAATAATTGATAGGTAAATTCAAATAATTACAAAGCTCTGCACTCTCCCTAGCACGAAGAAGAGGACTTGAAAAAATATTATCATAACCATACTTTAAAAGTTTATCTTTAGCTCTTTTAATTTGTTCAATACCAATTTCATTTAGAGAAGGATCTAACCTTCCAAAGTATATTTTCTTTGCATTCAAATCTGTTTCACCATGTCTAAGTAAAATTAATTTTCCCATATTAAAACCTTGTTTTTATAACCGAAAATATAATTAAAAGCATGTATAATAATTGAGATAACTCCAATAAAGCACCTAATGTATCTCCAGTTATTCCACCAATTTTTTTAGTCATCAGCTTAGAAAATAAATATGATATAAGAATCATTATTATAAAAATAATAATAAATGAAATGAACATTATAAAATATAAATTAAGTGAAAAATTTTGTAAAAGCAATGGCAATTGTGTTAAAACTAAAGTTAAGAAAAAACTCATCATTATTGATGAAAAATTAGTATTTTCAATAAAAGTTTTTCCCATTCCACTTGCCCTAGCATAAGGGGCTGAAGCACAACTTACTACACTGCATAATCTTGCTACAATTGGATATGAAAACACTACATATAAAAAATATTCTAAGCCTAAAATTTGTGCTATAGTTTGCAATAAAAAGAACTTAAGCAAAAAATACATTATAAGAGCTAGCACTCCATTTGTCCCTATTCTAGAATCTTTCATTATCTCAAGCATTTTTTGTTTGCTTCTATAACTAAATATCCCATCAAAAGTATCAGCTAATCCATCTAGATGTATTCCACCAGTTAATATTATTTCAACTAAAATCACAAAAATTATTGCTAAATTTATGCTATAGGTAAATCTAAAAAATAAAAATGCTGTAAAGTATAAAAATAAACCTATTATAAAGCCTGCTATTGGAAAAAGTTTCATAGCTTTTCCCAGCTTTATTTCATCATATTCAACTTTTGGCACATATAATCTTGTCATAAAAGACATCAGTAAAAAGAAACCTTTCATTTTTATCCTCCATTATTTTATTTTTACTTTAATTCCTGAAATAGCTAAATAAACTTCATCTGACTCCTTAGCTACGAACTGATTTATGTTTCCACAGATATCCCTAAAATACCTACCCAAAGGATAAGTAGGAACTAAACCCATACCTATTTCATTACTTACAAAAACACAATCTATATTCCCAGCTTTTATATAGCTTATAAAATCTTTTATTTCAAAAAAAATTTCTTTTTCTAAATTATTTATTTCATCTTGAGAT
>NZ_JAUMYY010000010.1:9265-28333 GCF_030528405.1 Fusobacterium sp. | reverse complement strand
ACATCCCAATCTATTTCCCTATCCATTATCATAAAATTTGAAACAAAATTAGTAATGCAGTCAAAGAGTATGACTTGATAGTTCTTAGGAGAAGCTTTTTTTAATACATCCAAAATACCTCTATAAGCTTCCATAGTTTTCCAAGTTTTATCTCTTCTAGCAATATGTTTTTTTATTCTATCTTTCATTTCACTATCAAATGGAATTGCTGTGGCAAAATAAATTTTATTCTCATAGCTATTTTCTTCTATATATTCTTCTGCAAATTTACTTTTTCCACTTCTTGCACCGCCTGTGAAAAATATAATTCTCCCCAATTTTTTCTCCTTTTGATTTATAAATTTTCAAAAAAATTTTATTATATAATTATAGCATAAAAGAACCTAATAAAACAAGAAAAGCCAACTTTTTTTATAATTTAAAAAAGGAAGTAAAAACCTCCTTCTATTCTATGCATATACTTGAAGGATTACGCTCCATTAATCCACTTTTCAAGATTTTTATAAAATAACATCATGCCAGCTCTTAAAATTTTTCCATCTTTTATAAATCCTAAGCTATCTAAAAGTTACTCATTTGTAATATTTAAATCTTTTTCATCCATTCTTTTACTTAAAATAGCCTGTTTTCTAAAAATCTCAAAACTATCTCTCCAAAAATCATCAACAAGAAGATTGTCAAGAGGCATACTGTCCCAAGTTACCTAGGTAGAATTACTATCTCAAGATAATCTTTCTCTTCTTCAGAATACAAATTTACATCAACAATTATTCCAAGAACATCTCTCTTACATTGGCAAAACCACAAATCCACTTCAAATATTCTTCTTTCCAACTCTCTTTCCATTCTATATTTTGTTTTTCTTTATCTCTCATAGTCAGCCTCACATTAAAATATCTAAATCAAAGAATTTTTTTATATAAATTATATCATATTTATTTCAAGTTATATTTATTACTTCTACTAATTATTTATACTATTTCTAGAATAATTTTTATTTCATTTGTTTTCTTTGCTACTTCTTTATCCTGTCTGCCTGCTATTCCACCTAGTATATGTGAAAATTCTTCAAATACTGTTTTTTCGATAAATCCCTTAACAAATAGCCCAAGTCTTAACTTAGGCTATCTATAAAAAATTTATTTTTATTTATTACTGTTATCATAGTTTTCTTTAAACTCAAACATTTCCATTACTTTTTTCCCTAATTCTTCTGCACTAGGTTTTTCTTTAAATATACATTTACATTCATTCCCTTCTTTATCTTTAAAAGGAGAGTATCCATAGCCATCTTTCATACTAAGACTTAATTCGTATTTATTATCATAGTGTTCAAATCCAATCTTATTGTATTCTGATACTACCTTTGTATTCGAATTTAGATTAAAATATTGTTTTCCCCATTTTATATTTGTTTCATTTTCAATTATTTCTTCATCACATTCATTTAATGCCCATAATATTAACTCTCCTATTTTTTTACTATCTTTTTTATTTAAATATGATATAGTACCATAATCTTTTATTTTTCTAAGCCCTATTTTGTTTCTTCCTGTTGGAAGTATTACCATTCTAAAGTTTTCTTCTTTTTTTTCTTTATATATTTCTACTGATAACAACATTTTATATTCCTCCTGTTTTCTTATTTTAATATAATAGTTTCAATTTTAATATTCATTTTATTTGCATTTTCAGATAATTTTTTTAAATTTTCCATTTGGTTATAATTTAAAATTTGGTTATTAATTATAAGCCGTAATACACGAGTATCTATATTCTGATTACTCAATTCTACTTTATTTAATTCGTATTCTGTAAAGTTATTAATTGCCCTAAATCTTTATTTAAATTATCAAATGTTTTAAAGGTTGTTCCTAAGTTATTCCCTAATGCTTTATCTATTTCTAATCCTCTTGTTGTTGTTCCATCTACTTGTAGACCTATATTTCTTTCTGCTACACATTTTCATTATAGAAATATGCAACTTCTAATAAATAAGCAACTAATTTCGTTTGAGGAAAATCAAGTAAAAATCTTCCATATATTGGTTTATATTTATTGCTATCTAAAATCTCTGACATTTTAATAATTTCTTTTTTTATATTCAAAAGAGCATTTTTCCCAATATCATAGTTCATATTTATAATATCTTTTTTAGTATATTTTTTTCTGGTTGTATCAAAATATCATCTATTATTTTTAATGCTTCTTTACATTTTATAAAGACTTTATCTTTTTGTTTCATAGTCCTCACTCCCTTTTACTTAAATACTTCTAAAAGTGTTTTATACTCCCATGGCTTTAAAATAACTTTTTCCTCTTCATTAAAGGAAGCTGGAAAAATGAAACTAGCTAAACTTAAAAAAGTTATTAAAAATATTTTTTTCACTTTTCACCTCTAAATTATATATATAATATATTTAATATATTTTTGTTCTATTATATACTTTTTTTCTTTAGATAGCAAGCAAAAAAAAACTAAAGTGAAGAATTTTATCTTTCACTTTAGTTAAAATTTTTTATTTAATTTTTATAGAATTATTCACTTACTTCTTCTTTTTCTTCCGCATAGTCAAGAGCAGCTAATCTCTTATACTGTCTCCATCTCTTTTGAGCCTCCCTCTTATTTAATTCAAATAAAAGTTTTGCTTCTTCAGGATTAGATTTAGTAAGCGTTTGGAATCTCACTTCACCTAATAAATATTCTTCATATTTTTCCCATTTAGGTTCTCTTGAATCTATCTTCAATGGATTTTTACCTAATTTTTCAAGTGATGGATTATATCTAAATATTGGCCAATATCCACATTCAGTAGCTAATTTCATTTCTGTTTGTGATTGTGACATACCTTTTTTAATTCCATGGTTTATACATGGTGAATATGCAATTATAATTGATGGTCCTTGATGAGCTTCAGCTTCCTTAATTGCATTTAGGTATTGTTGTTGATTTGCACCCATTGATACTTGTGCTACATATATATGTCCATAAGACATAGCTATAGCTGCCAAATCTTTTTTCTTAACAGCCTTTCCTGCTGCGGCAAATTTTGCAACTGCACCCGTTGGAGTAGCTTTAGATGCTTGTCCTCCAGTATTTGAATACACTTCAGTATCCATTACTAAAATATTTACATCTTCATTTGATGCCATTACATGATCAAGTCCTCCATAACCAATATCGTATGCCCAACCATCTCCACCTATAATCCATTGAGATTTCTTAATTAGGTATTGTTTAAATTCAAGAATTTCTTTTGCAAAATCAGTTTCTAGTGATTCTAATTTTGGCACAAGGATATCTCTGATTTCTCTTGTTCTTGCTGCAAATCTTCTATTTTCTATCCAATCTTTGAATAAAGTTTTTAAATCTTCATCAACTTTATCCATATTGTTTTCCATAATTGTTTGTATTCTATCTCTTAAAGCTTCCACACCTATATGCATACCAAATCCATATTCAGCATTGTCTTCGAATAGAGATGAGCCCCAAGATGGTCCTTCACCACATGAGTTAGTTGTATATGGTGTTGAAGGTGCAGAACCAGAATAAATAGATGAACATCCAGTAGCATTTGCTATCATCATTCTATCACCAAACAATTGAGTTAACAATTTTAAATATGGAGTTTCTCCACAACCTGGACATGCTCCGTGAAATTCAAATAGAGGTTGTGCAAATTGAGAACCTTTTACAGTATCAAGTGGCATTAAATCACTTCTATATTCCACGTGATTAAATAGATAATCTGCGTTTTCTTGTTCTTTTGCATCTAATGAGTTCGCAATTGGTTGCATTGTTAATGCCTTTCCTGGTGCTGGACAAACATGTGCACAAGATCCACAACCAACACAGTCAAGTGTAGAAACTTGTATTCTATATGCTAAACCATCTAATCCTTTTCCTATTGCTTTTTTAGTTGCAAGTTCATTTGGTGCAGCCTTTAATTCATCCTCATTTATTAAGAATGGTCTTATAACTGCATGTGGACATACATAAGCACATTGGTTACATTGTATACATTTATCCACATCCCATATAGGAACCTCAACAGCAACTCCTCTTTTTTCAAATGCAGAAGTACCATTTTCAAAAGTACCATCTTCATAACCTAAAAATGCTGATACAGGTAAAAGATCACCTTTTATTGCTGACATAGGTCTTGCTATATTTTTAACAAAATCTGTGTCTGCTTTTGCACCTAATTTAGGAGCTGTACATCCACAACCAGAACCACAAGAAATTTCTTTTACTTTTGGCTCTTCAACTTCTAGATTGACCCAATTAGGATCTACTTCAATTTCTATTACCTCATTTGCCCCTCTATCTATAGCATCATAATTAAGTTTTACTATATCATCACCTTTTTTTGCATATGATTTTTTAGCATAGTCTTTCATATATTGTTGTGCTTCTTCAAAAGGAATAATATCTGCTAATTTAAAGAAAGCTGCTTGCATTATTGTATTTGTTCTTTGTCCTAAACCAATTTCATGAGCAAGTTTAGTTGCATTTAATATAAATAATCTAGCCTTATTTTTTGCTAAATCTCTTTTTATATTATTTGGAATATTTTCTAGTGCTTCTTCCTTAGACCATACACAGTTAAGTAGAAACTTTCCTCCCTCTTGTATACCAGATGTCATATCATATTGGTGTAGATAAGCTGGCACTGAACATGCAACAAATGTTGGTCTTGAAACAAGATAAGTAGATCTTATTGGTTTTTTACCAAATCTTAAATGTGATCTAGTAACACCACCTGATTTTTTTGAGTCATAAGCAAAATATCCTTGTGCATATAAATCTGTTTTATCCCCGATAATTTTTATTGAGTTTTTATTAGCCCCAACTGTTCCATCTGCTCCTAAACCATAGAATAAACATGCCTTTGTTGAAGGATCAGATAGTGCTATAGGCTCTCCTACCTCCAATGATGTAAAAGTAACATCATCTATAATTCCAACTGTAAATACATCTTTTGGTGTATCTTTCTTTAAATTTTCATAGACAGCTAAAATTTGAGCTGGAGTAGTGTCTTTAGAAGATAAACCATATCTTCCACCAATTATTAAAGGAGTATTATCCTTACCATAAAATAGAGATTTTACATCCAATAGTAAAGGTTCTCCTAATGCTCCAGGTTCTTTTGTTCTATCTAAAACTGCAATTCTTTTTACTGTTTTAGGAAATACATCAAAGAAGTATTTTTCTGAAAAAGGTCTATATAGATGAACAGAAATTAATCCAACTTTTTCTCCTTTTTCTACTAAATAGTCAATAACTTCTTGTGTAGTTTCACATACAGAGCCCATAGCTATTATTATATTTTCAGCATCAGCTGCTCCATAGTAATTAAATGGCTTATATTCTCTACCTGTTATTTTTGTAATTTCCTTCATATAGTCAGCAACTATGTCAGGTACAGCATCATAAAATTTATTTTGTACCTCTCTTGTTTGGAAATATATATCATCATTTTGAGCTGTTCCTCTTGTAACAGGATGCTCAGGGTTCAAAGCTCTTTCTCTAAAGGCTTGAACTGCTTCCATATCCAATAATTTCTTTAAATCATCGTATTCCATTACTTCAACTTTTTGAATTTCATGTGATGTTCTAAATCCATCAAAAAAATGTAAGAAAGGAACTCTAGATTTTACCGCTGCCAAGTGAGCAACTCCTGCTAAATCCATAACCTCTTGAACAGAATTTGTTCCTAACATTGCAAAACCAGTTTGTCTTGCAGCATAAATATCTTGGTGATCTCCAAATATTGATAAGGCTTGTGCTGATATCGATCTTGCAGATACATGTATAACACCTGGTAGTAATTCTCCAGCTATTTTATACATATTAGGGATTTTTAAAAGTAAACCTTGAGATGCAGTATAAGTTGTAGTTAAAGCTCCAGCTTGTAAGGAACCATGCACAGTTCCTGCTGCTCCTCCTTCTGATTGCATTTCAACTAATTTTACTGGCACTCCGAACATATTTTTCATTCCTCTTGATGCCCATTCGTCAGTATATTCAGCCATCGGCGAAGATGGTGTTATTGGGTAAATCCCAGCCACTTCAGTAAAAGCATATGCTGCATATGCAGCAGCTTGGTTCCCATCCATTGTTTGCATTTTTTTAGCCATGTCGTTTCCTCCTTATTTAGAATTTAAAGCGTTTAATTTCTAAATCACAATTTTTAATTACATTTAATTTTTAATCTATTTATTTTACTAATCTATAAGTATCTCTAGCTATTACTAACTCTTCATTTGTAGGTATTTTATATACTAGAACTTTTGAATCATCTGTAGAAAGTTTTACATCACCTTTTTTTCTGACAGAATTAACTTCTTTATTAAGTTTAATTCCTAAAAAGTCTAAACCTTCTAAAACTTTTTCCCTAACAGTTGCTGAATTTTCTCCTATACCACCAGTGAAGCAAATAGCATCCACTCCTCCCATCACAGCAGCATAAGCACCTATATATGATTTTATTTTATAGTTAAAAACCTTTTCAGCAAGTATTGCTCTTTCATCTCCAGCTTCTGCAGCCATTTCTAAATCTCTACAATCTGAAGATTTTCCAAATAGTCCTAAAATTCCAGATTTCTTATTAAGTCTTGCATCCATCTCATCATCTGTTAAGTTTCTTTTATTTTTTATAAATAAAACAGCTGCTGGATCTATATCTCCACATCTAGTTCCCATCATTAGTCCTTGTAATGGAGTTAAGCCCATAGAAGTATCTATAGATTTTCCATCCTTTACAGCTGAAATTGAAGCTCCATTTCCTAAATGGCAAACTATAATTTTAGATTGCTCTGGATTTCCCATAATTTCTCTCATTTTTTCTGAAACAAATAGGTGTGATGTCCCATGAAAACCATATTTTCTAACTTTTAACTCCTTATAATCTTCATAAGGCAAAGCATACATAAAAGCTTCCGCAGGCATTGTCTGATGAAAAGCAGTGTCAAAAACTCCTACATTTTTCTTTCCTGGCATAAGCTCCATACAAGTCCTAATTCCCATTAAATTTGCTGGGTTATGTAATGGTGCTAAATCATTGTTAGACTCTATTGCTTTTAAAACTTCTTCATCAAGTAATACAGATTTAGCAAATTCTTCTCCACCATGAACAACCCTATGTCCGATAGCATCAACTTCATTTACTGAAGAAATAACACCTATTTCCTTATCTGTTAAATGAGAGATAACTAATTCCAAAGCTTCTTTATGACTAGGCATAGGAAATTCTATTTTCTTTTCAAAATCTCTTGCTACAACTTCATATTCCATTTTAGAGCCATCTATACCTATTCTTTCGCAAATACCTTTGGCAAATACCTCTCCACTTTCTGGGTTAACTAATTGATATTTTAAAGATGAACTTCCACAGTTAATTACTAAAATTTTCATTTTAATCCTCCATAAATTTTTTATAGTATTTATCTTAGCATAATATTTCTAAATTATTCTAATTAGAAGTTGCAATCTGTACATGCTTGTGCAGATGTAATTGCAGTTAAAACTACTATATCTTCAACTGAACAACCTCTTGATAAGTCATTTATTGGAGCTGCTAACCCTTGTATAATAGGTCCAAATGCTTTTGCTCCCGCTAATCTTTCCACTAGTTTATAGCCTATATTACCAGCAGATAAAGTAGGGAATATCAAAACATTTGCATTTCCTGAAACATCAGATAAAGGTGCTTTTATTTCACCTATAGATTTTACTAAGGCTGCATCTGCCTGTAGTTCATCATCAAATCTGAATTGAACATTTCTAGCTCTTAAAATTTCTCCTGCTTCTTTAACTCTATCTACACATTCGTGTTTCGCTGATCCCTTCGTAGAGAATGTCATTAATGCTACTCTTGGATTAATACCTGCTATTTTTCTTGCAGTTTCTGAAGCTGATGTTGCAATATCAGCTAGTTGTTCTGCAGTTGGTAGAGGAATTACTGAACAATCACCAAAAACAAGAATACTTCCAAATAATTCTTTAAATTGTGATAATTCCATTATAAAAACTGAAGATACTGTTTTCACTCCTGGAATTGTTCCTATAACTTGTATTCCTGCTCTTAATACATTTGCTGTAGGTGAAGCTGAACCAGATACCATTCCATCAGCATCTCCCATTTTTACTAACATAGCCCCAAAAAAATTAGGATCTGTTTGTAATATTTTTTTTGCCTCTTCACGAGTCATACCCTTTTTAGATCTTATTTCTACAAGTTTTTCCACATAGTCATCCATTCTTTCAAAATTATAAGGGTCTACTATTCTTGCTCCAGTTAAAGATACCTCATAGGCTCTAGCACTTGTTGCTATTGCTTCTGGGTTTCCAACAAGAATTGGTTGAGCTAGTTCCTGTTTTATGATTTCGGCTGTTGCCTGTATAACTCTTGCATCATTTGCTTCTGGAAGGACTATTCTTCTATTAGCTTGCATTGCTTTTTTTCTAATTTGACCTAAAAAACTCATTTTAAAAACCACTCCTCACTTCCTATATTTTATAATAAAAATTTTAAACTTCATTAAGTATATATTAACACTATTTATGTCGAATTGCAATATTTATTCTTAATAATATTTCTATTTTTTAAATATTTTTTAATTTTATCTTATATATTCTTTATTAACTTTGTAGTCTTTTTTATATAATAAAAAAAGTAAGATTTTTTTAATTATCTCACTTTCAAAAAATTAAGTTACACTTAACATATTTTTAATATTAATTATCAAAAATGGCTTTTATAAAATCTTTAGCATCAAATTCTATCAAATCATTAATTTTCTCACCTAGTCCAATAAATTTTATTGGTTTTTTCAATTCTTCTGAAACTGCAAAAACAATACCACCTTTAGCAGTTCCATCTAATTTCGTCACAATAAAACCTGTCAGCTCAGTAACTTCATTAAATTCTTTAGCTTGATTTAAACCATTTTGTCCCGTTGTTCCATCTATAACAAGCAAGGATTCATACTTTTTCTCACCAATTTTTTTCTTTATAATAGTATTAATTTTTTCAAGCTCCCTCATAAGATTGGCTTTATTATGTAATCTCCCAGCTGTGTCTATAATAACTACATCTGCCCCACTAGACTGTGCTTTAGCAAGGGTATCAAAAACAACTGAGGCGGGATCACTTCCCTCTCTACCTTTTACTATGTCCACATCTGCTCTTTTTGCCCATTCCTCTAATTGCTCCACAGCAGCAGCTCTAAAAGTATCAGCAGCTCCTAATAAAACTCTTTTTCCTAATTTCTTATACTTTGAAGCAAGTTTTCCAATGGTAGTTGTCTTTCCTACGCCATTAACACCAACAATTAATATTATATTTAACTCATTATCCTTTAGTACTATTTTATTATTTTCAGTAATTAAAAATTCTGTCATCAGTTCCTTTAATAAACTGTATACTTCTTCACTTTCTGAAATTTTTCTAATTTTTACTTCTTTTTCCAGATTAGTTATTATTTTGGTAGTCATATTAAGACCTATATCCGACTGAATAAGCAGGTCTTCAAGTTCTTCATAAAGAGCATCACTTATTTTTGACTTAGTAGTGAAAATATTTTTTAGCTTTGAAAAAAATCCTTCTTTGCTCTTAGTTAATCTTTCAGAAATATTAACTTTTTCCGAAATTTTTTCTCCTTCAACTATTTCAGATATTTCAGATTTTTTGACTTCATCTGTTTTTATTTCAGTATCTTCATTTTTTTCTTTTATTTTTTCTTTATTTTTAAATAACTTATTAAATAAATTCATCTTTCCTCCAAATTAAAGATCTTATAAAATTGATATTTTTCATTTGTAGTTTCATTTAAAATGAATTCCAATCTATACTTTGGTCAAAAAAATTATAAGGTAAATTTATATGGATCTCACCAGTTTTCTTATTATAATTCCAACCCCCATCAAAGCTTGGTTCTTTAAAATTATCTACCTCATTGACCTTATTCGTCGCTTCTAAACCTTTAAACTCTGGTGTGCCTGCTAGAACCTCTGAACCATAAACATCTTTAAAATTAATCTCTTTATTATTAGTCAATACAATTTTTATTAGAGAAAGTTCATCTTTAGCTCCTGTTAAAGCCAAATCAGGAAATTCTCCTGTCTTCAAATAGTATTCATCTATGGCAATTCTCAAATGTTTTATCTGATTTATCATATCTTTTGCATAATCTATATCTGAATTATTACTCCTTGCTATGGATACGAAAAATAAGCCAGCTAAAAGCAAAACAGGTATAAGTGAAAAATTAAATAATTTTATTTTTAATGCCTTCATAGCTATCCTTTCCTATCTTCTAGGGTCAATAAAAGCTTTTCTATTTATTAACTCTGTTCCTTCTGGCATAGTTAATTCAATCAACAATGGACCTCTTTTAACTGATAACCAACCTAAGCCTTTAAAAACTAATTCTTCTCCTTGATTAATTTTTATAATTTTTTTACTCTTTTTTTGCCCATTAAATTTTTCTCTGCATTTTTCACAGGGAATATTAAAAAAATTATTTTCACTTAATTCTCTTGCCTTCTCAATATTAGTTTCATGAAAAGGAACTTCTCTTGAAGAAAATAATGTAAATATAGGTTTTATATCCTCTTCATTTAATATTTTAAATTGTAATAAGTTCCCTAGCATTATAACCCTGTCTTTTTTAGTTTTAAAAGTCTTCCTTGAAATTTCTGTAGCTGGAACAGTTTTTTGTGCACATGCATCACAAAGGAAATCTGATATTCTTCCTTTTGGAATTAAACCAGGAGTATCATATAGTCCAATATTTGTATAAGGTATCATATTTAAGATATTCTTTAGTGTTGTACCAGGATACTTTGAAACAGTGGCAATTTTCTTACCTACAAGTCTGTTTATTATACTTGACTTGCCTACATTTGTTACTCCAATTACCATACCATTCACACCATTGGGATAGAAATATTTAATTTTCTTATAGATTCCGTTTATACCATAATTGTTTTTTGTACTGACTATTGCTATATCAAGAGGAGCAATCCCCTCTTCTGCCAGTCTATTTTTAACCCAATTAGCAACCTCAGAAGGATGCTTGTCTGTGGGAACCAAATCTAATTTGTTAATTATAATAATCGAATCTTTTTCTCTCAAAATATCAAGTATATCATCATCAAATGAACCCTCAAAATCAATAATATCAAAAACTGGAAGAACTAAGTCAATTTTATCTAAAAGCTGATTGACTTCCTTCCTATAGTCTTCTCTCGTTAATTTGTTCAAAGTATATTTCCCATAGTTTTTCAATTGAAAGCATCTTTGACAATACATATCTTCATTTTTTTTAATTTCTTTAGGAGTATAGCCTTCTAAATTGAGATCTTCATTTTGTAATTTTATTCCACAACCTATACAACATTTCTCAGTCATAAAACATCCCTCCTAATAATTTTTTCATAAGCAATGAGTTGCTCCATACCACTCATATCCAGTAATTTTCCAAGATATTCTTTAGGCATACCATTTTTTAACATAGTTATACAAAAAGTATGTCTTATGGTATAAGTACTAAATTCTTTTTCTATTTGAGCTTTTTCTTTATATTTTGATATTATTCTTCTTATTGATCTATCAGTCAATCTCTGATTTGAGTTATTTATAAAAAGAATATTTTTATTATTTTGTGTTTTAAACTTGTCTTCCTTTATCTTTAAATATTTTTCATAGGCAAATTTACAGTTCTCTGAAAAAAATAAAAATCTCTTTTTTTTATTTTTAAAAAATTGTATTTCTCTTTGCTCAATGAGAAAATTTTGTTCTCCCAGACTTAATAACTCTGAAACTGTTATTCCTGTTGAATAAAGAAGTTCAAATAAAAATCTATCTCTAATTGCATTAAAATTATTTCCTTCTATAGCAGTTCTAAATTTTTTTATTTCTTCATCTGTCAAATACTCTATTTTCTTTTCATTATTTTTTATATTTTCTAAGGGTAAAGTTATATTTTCAGTCACCAAATCATTACTTTTTAAATACTTATAAAATTTTTTCAAAGAAGACAGTCTTCTGTTGAATGTAGAAATAGAAACTTCAGAATCTCTTAGTTCATAAAAGTATTCCTTTAACATTAAAAAATCAATACTCCTAACATCATTTATATTTTTTTGCAAAAAATAATTCAAAAAATTTTCTATATCATTTTTTACAGATATTATCGTATTATATTTTTTATTTTCTTTAAATTCCAAATGATAAATATAGTCTTTAAGTAATTTTTGCATAATAAAACTATCCTTTATATTTTTTATATATTATATAATAGTGCCTTTTACAATGCAATTTTTATTTTTTTATTTGATTTTCTGTCAAATAAGAGCTTAGATAAGCCAATGCCTGTGTTGAAATTTTTTTATATTTTTCTTTTTTATCCTTTATTTTTATTTCTTCTAAATTTCTTATAATTCCAAAATTGGGCCCCATAGGTTGGAATTTCTTCTTCTCTTCTGTTATATAATTTATTATAGAACCTATGGCACAAATATCATCTAGTATAAATTCTTTTTCTCCCTTAAGCCTTCTAGCGATATTAATTGCAGCATAAAGACCTGTTGCTATAGCACATACATAACCTTCTCCACCAGTTATTTGACCAGCAAAATATATATTGTCTTTTGATTTTAATTTCAAAGTCTTATCTAAAAGTTTTGTAGAATTTATAAATGTATTTCTATGCATTACTCCATATCTTATAAAGTCTGCATTTTCTAATCCTGGTATCATAGAAAAAACTCTTTTTTGCTCTCCAAATTTTAAATTAGTTTGAAAACCTACTATATTATATAATTTCCCCTCCTTATCATCCTGCCTCAACTGCACAACTGCATAATCCATTTTTCCAGTTCGTGGGTTTATAAGTCCCTTTGGTTTTAAAGGTCCAAAAGTCATAGTTTTCTCGCCACTTGCTGCTATTTTTTCAATTGGCATACAGGCATCAAATAATTTTTCTTTTTCAAATTTTTTAAGTTCTGCTCTTTCAGCATTAATAAGTTCTTTATAAAAATTATGATACTCTTGTTTATTCATAGGGCAGTTTATATATTCTCCCTCTCCTTTATCATATCTGGATTGAAGATAAGCCACTTCCATATTAATACTTTCAAAACTTACTATAGGGGCTGCAGCATCATAAAAATATAAACTTTCTTCACCTGTAAGCTTAGAAATATTTTCAAACAGTATATCAGAAGTCAGAGGTCCACTTGCTATAAGAACTATATTTTTTTCTCCTATTTCAGTAAATTCCTCTTCTATAATTTCAATATTTTTCATACTTTTTAAAGTTTCTGTTATTTCTTCTGAAAATCTATCTCTATCAACTGCAAGAGCTTGACCTGCTGGAACTCTATTTTTGTCTGCCAACTTTATAAGCAGTGAGTCAAGCATTCTCAATTCTTCCTTCATAAGACCAGAAGCATTATCCAAATTATCGCTACCCAAAGAATTACTACATACTAACTCTCCAAAATAATCCTTAGAGTGTGCATCAGTTTTTTTGTTCTTTTTCATTTCGTAGAGTTTAACTTTTATTCCTCTTTTAGCAAGTTGATAAGCTGCTTCAGAGCCAGCAAGACCTGCTCCTACAATTATTACTCCTTTATTATAATTCATACTCCTTACCTTTCTATCTTAGAAATTTTAAAAGAGGTTGTCGCAGTTTCATCTTGAATAAAGTTTTGCAACAACCTCAAATTCATTTTAAATATACTTCTATTTTATTTTCTTTATGTTTTTACAATCTGGATATCCTGTGCAAGCTAAAAATTTCCCCCATCTTCCATTTCCAACCTTAAACGGTCTACCGCATTTTTCACATTTTCCTGCTTGTTTTAAAATTCTTTCCTCTTCTTTTTGAAACTTTTCAAAACTTTCCTTTATAAAAAGTAACCCATCCTTTTCAAGAATCAGATTTTTTTCTAACTTATCCTTAATTTCTTTAGGTATAGTTTTCCTTATTCCATCTTCTTTATAATTTTCACTCTCTAAATAAGCTCCAAATCTTCCATATTTTAAAAATAAACTGCTTCCTGTTTCAGAAAGTAAATCTGTTTTTTGACCTATTTTTTTCTTATTTAATAAGTCTAACTGCTCTTTTACAAAAATTTTACCCTTTTTTATATCCTCTATTGGTATAGTTATTCCTTTTAAAGATATATTTTCTTTGCTCTCTGGATCTGGGGATGCAAGATATTTCCCAAATCTTCCTATCTTCATTATAAGATTGAAATCTCCTTCTTTAGATTTTACATCGGATTCTACTACTCTTTCAAGCTCTTTATTCAACTCTATCTTACATTTTTCTTCAAAGGTTTGCAGCTCTTTATAAAAAACTGTTAAAAGATCTAACCAATTTTTTTCTCCACCATCTACTTCATCCAATTCATCTTCTAATTTTGCTGTAAACTTTATATTCATTATATTGGGAAAATATTGATCCAGCTTAGATTTTACCTCATAACCTATATCAGTTGGAACAAAACTTTTATTTTTTAGGCTTACATATTCTCTCTTTTTTAATGTATCTATAATACTTGCATATGTTGAAGGTCTTCCTATTCCCTCTGTTTCTAAAGTTTTTACAAGTGAAGATTCTGTAAGTCTTGAAGGCGGCTTAGTGTAATCTTCTTTTATATCTAACTTTGTTAATTTAAATATATCTCCCTCTTTAATATCTGGAAAATCACCTAACGCTAAGTCTTCTTCTTCCTTAAAAATTTTATAATATCCATCAAAAATTATTTTATTTACACTTCCTCTAAATTCAATATTTTCTCTATTTAAAATATACTCAAATTGCTCATATTTCATAGCTGCCAGTTGTGAAATTAAAAATCTTTGCCATATTAAATTATACAATTTAAATTGATCTTTATCTAAATATTTCATTATTTCTTCGGGAATTAAGTTAATATTTGTAGGTCTTATTCCTTCATGGGCATCTTGAATTTTCTTATTATTTTTTTTAGTCTTTACATCAGTTCCTAAATATTCTTTACCCAAATTTTTTAAAATATAATCCTTTGTCATCTCTTTAGCTTCATCAGAAATTCTTGTTGAATCTGTTCTCATATATGTTATAAGCCCTTTAAGCTCCCCTTTTATTTCAATTCCCTCATATAATTTTTGTGCAACTGACATAGTCTTACTAGCAGAAAATCCTAAATATGAAGAAGCTAACTGCTGCAGTGTACTTGTTTTTAATACTAAAGGAGGATTTTTAGATTTTGCTAAAATCTTAGATGAAATAACTTTGTAGTCTTTATCTTGAGTCTTTTTTACCTTCTCTAATAAAGCCTTATCTTTTAATTTTTCAATTTTTTCCTTCTCTACTTTATATAGATTTAAATTATATTTATCATCAAATAAACCTTTTACTTCCCAATATTTTTCTGGAACAAAAGCTCTTATTTTATCTTCTAGTTCACAAATTATTTTTAATGCAACTGACTGAACTCTTCCTGCACTTGTATTGGGTGATATCATTTTCCAAAGAAAAGGACTTATTTCATAACCCACAAGTCTATCTAGTATTCTTCTTGCTTGTTGTGAATTTACCTTATTTATATTAATTTTTCTAGGTCTTTTTACAGCCTCTTTTATTGCTTTTTCAGTAATTTCATTGAACTCTATTCTATTATTTTCTTCTTGATTTAATTTTAATGCATTTGCTATATGCCATGCAATTGATTCTCCTTCTCTGTCTGGGTCTGAAGCTAAGAAAATTTTATCAGCTTTTTTTGCTGCATCTTTCAATTGTTTAACTATGGCTCCCTTACCTTTTATAGTATTATATGAAGGCTTAAAATTATTATTTACATCAACACCAATTTTAGTTTTTGGTAAATCTATTATGTGACCATATGAAGACAAAACCCTATACGATTTTCCTAGTATCTTCTCTATTGTTTTAGCTTTCGCTGGAGATTCAACTATAACCAATTTATTCTTTGACAATGGTAACACCTCTCAATTAAAAATTTCAAAAAGATTATAACAAAAGTCTAGCATATATGCTAGACTTTTTTCTCAATATTTAGAAGAAAAGCTTATTTTTCTTTTTTTATTTCTTGTAAAAGCCACTTATTTAGGGTTTTTAACATAAGTTTTACATCTATAATAATTTTATATATTTTCCTCCCGCCAATCCTTTTATTACTCCTTTTATTTCCAAATCCATAATTTCAGTTAAAATAGTACTTAAATCCAAATTTAATTCCTGTACTAAACAATCTAAAGTTTTTTCACTTGATAAAAAATTTAAAATATTCTTTTGAATTTTAGAAAATTTTTCAAAGTCTTCCTCAAACACGTTTAATTTATATTCTGTTAACCAAGCATACTCTTCTAAGATTTCATCTGCTGAAATTAAAAGTTTTGCTTTACTATCTCTGATAAGACTATTACAGCCTTTGGCATTTTCTGAAAATATATCCCCTGGAATAGCAAAAATATCTCTTCCCTCTTCCAATGCCATATTAGCAGTTATTAAACTTCCACCTTTTTCCTTACTTTCAATTACAACAGTAGCTCTTGATAAGCCTGCAATTATTCTATTTCTCTTAGGAAAATTAACTCTAAATGGTTTAGTTCCATATTCATACTCGCTTAAAATTAGACCATTTTCTTCTATTTTTTTCCATAAATTTATATTAGTAGCAGGATATATGACATCTAAACCAGCTGCCACAACAGCTATAGTTTTACCATTGTTCTCAATACAAGTTCTATGGCATATACTATCTATTCCCATAGCAAAACCACTTACTAAAACAACATCCGCCTTAATAAGTTTTTTTACCAATATTTCACAACATAGCTTACCATATGAGCTATTTCTTCTCGTTCCAACTACTGATATCATCCTTTCATTTTTTAGTAAATCTATATTTCCTTTGTAGTAAATCTTTTTAGGTGGTTCACAAATATTTTTTAAACTTTCAGGATAAATATCATCATCAATAGTAAAAAAATCATTTTTCATAGAATCCCCCATAAAAACCAGTTTTTACTTTCTTTCTCCACTCTTTGAAATTCCTCCCATCAGAGTTTTTAAAAGTTCAGAGTTTGGATATTTTTTTAATCCTTCAGCTACTATACTATAAGCTTCTTTACTTCTTCCTAATTTAAAGTACACATCTCCTAATGCAGCATAACCTTCTACAGCTGAAGTCATAGATATATATTTCTTTAAATCATTTATAGCTGAATCGTAATTATCCATATTTCTATTTGCCAAAGCTCTTCCTAGATAATTCTCTGGAAAAGATGAATTTATTGATATAGCTTCATTATATTTTTGAACTGCTTCCTCATTTTTCCCCATAAATCTATAAGTTGTAGCAGCTCCAAAAAGATTTCTTAAATCCCTGTTACCCATTAAAAATATTTTATTAGCTCTTTCATAATTATTCATAAGCATATATTGATTAGCTAAAAAAAATATTGTTTCACTATTATATGAAGCACTCTCCAGATAATTATTTAGCTCTCTATCATATTGGGCATAGAGTGATTTCAAGTTTCCCCTATTTCCAGGAATAGCAATCTGTCTATCAATTTCTCTTAAAATTTGAGGCCTATATTCATATATTCTCGTAACTTCTTCTGACTCTACCTTTTCTATTTTTTCCTCATTGTTTGATTCTAAAACTTTTATTTCTCTTATTTCTGAATAAGCAATAAGGTTTAAAATAATAAAAAGACTAGTTATTAATTTTTTCATAAATTTTCTCCTTAACTACACTTATAATTTTTCCACCTTTTACAATGGTTTTCATTTCATCATTAATTTTTACCTCTTCAATATCAGAAAGTCTTTTCCCTTTTACTACACTAACTGTGTAACCTCTTTTTAAAGTATTAATTGGATTTAATACAATTAGTTTGTCTAGTTTATTTTCTAAGCTCTTTCTTTTTTCGTCCATACATTTTTGTACAAGTTTTTTCAATCTTTCTTCTTTCTCAATAATTTTTTCTCTATTTCTATCAAAAATCTCTAAAAATTTCTTTAAATTATGATTTTTTGTTCTCAAAATAAAATTGTTCTTCATATTTATTAATCGAGTTTTAAGTATATTTACTATATATTTTTCTTTGTTTTCTAAGTCTAAAATAAGATTCTCTTTATCTGGAATAGATAATTCTATAGCCTGCGTTGGAGTAGCTGCCCTTGCATCAGCTACTAAATCAGTTAAAAGAAAGTCTATTTCATGTCCTACAGCAGAAATTATTGGCTTCTTTGAATTAAAAAATGCCATTGCTACTTCCTCTTCGTTGAAGCTCCATAGGTCTTCCACACTTCCTCCACCACGCCCAGCTATAATTAAATCTATTTCATCAACTTTATTTAATACTTCTATTCCTCTTACTATTTCTTCCTTAGAGCCTAGTCCTTGTACCTTTGCTGGATAAACATAGATATTAATCGAGCTGAATCGCTTCCTAGTTGTCTTTATTATATCCTGTAAGGCTGCACCTGTAAGTGCTGTTACCACTCCTATATTTCTAGGGAAATTAGGCAATTTTTTCTTATGAAGTCCATCAAAATAGCCTTCATCTTCCATTTTCTTTTTAATTTTTTCTAATTTCGCAAACAGTTCACCTAAGGAATTTCTTTTTTCAATAAATCTTACAAGAATTTGAAACTCGCCTTTAACTTCATAAAAGCTTACATCTCCAAATAGCTTAATTAAATCTCCCTCTTTTAAATCTTCAGGAATTTTTTTTATTCTATAATTAAAAGCAGCACATTTTATTTGTGCTTTCTTATCTTTTATTGAAAAATATAAATGACCACTCCTATAATATGTTATATTCGATATTTCTCCCTCAATAAAAATCTCTTGAAAATCATCTATGTCATCTATATAAGTTTTTACCATTTGATTAAATTCGCTTACTGAATATATTTTTTCCATATTTATGCCTTTCAAAATTTTAGTTTTCATTATAATCATAACTTATTAGTTATGATAAGTCTACAAATATTTTAAAATTTCCTATTCAATATAAAATTTCCTATTCA
>NZ_JAUMYY010000010.1:0-9218 GCF_030528405.1 Fusobacterium sp. | reverse complement strand
TTTTTTCTATTTTGTATTTTTTCCATAATAATAGGAGAAAATAAAGAAAATATAGTAAGTAATAATAATACCTTAGAAACCGTACTTTGAAATAATATAGAATAACTTTGCTGATTTAAAATAAGTGATCTTCTAAGACCAGCTTCACCTATAGGTCCAAGTATTAGAGCTAAAACTATTGAAGCAGAGTTTAATTCAAATTTATGAACAAAATATCCTATAAAACCAAAGATAAACATCACGACAACATCTGCCATATTATTATGAATAGCATAAGAACCTATAACACTTAGAGAAAATATAAGTGGTATTAAATAACTATCAGGAACCCTAGATACCCTTGCAAATAGTTTAGAACCAGTTAGTCCCAATATAAGCATAAATATATTTACAATTATAAAACCAGCAAAGAAAGTATAAGTTACCTTCCCATGTACAGTAAATAAATCAGGGCCTGGTTGTAAACCTTGAATCATAAGCCCTCCAAGCAAAACAGCAGTAACACTTTCTCCAGGTATTCCTAAAGTAAAAGTAGGTATTAAAGACCCACCAGTAACAGCATTGTTTGCTGCTTCGGCTCCAGCTATTCCTTCTATGCTTCCCTTGCCAAATTTATCTTTTTCTTTTGAAAACCTTTTTGCCTCATTATAACCAATAAATGCTGCTATACTTGCTCCTGCTCCAGGTAAAATTCCTATTATACTTCCAATTAAGGAAGATCTAAAAGATGTAGGTAAAATTTGCTTTATCTCTTTTTTGGATAGCATAACTTTATTATCAAATTCTATCATTGTTCCTATTTCTTTTATTTTCTTTTCAGCAAGCAATAAAACTTGTGACATGGAAAATAACCCAATTAGTGAAGCCGTAAAAGGTACTCCTGATAAAAGTACTGGAATTCCAAAAGTAAAACGTGGATTTCCAAACATTGGATCCATTCCTATTGTTGAAAACATTAAACCTAATGCTCCTGAAATCAAACCTTTAGTCATAGATTTTGTACTTGCACCAGCTATTATTGTAAGTCCAAATATAGATAACCAAAAATATTCTGCTGGTCCAAACATAAGTGCTAATCTTGCTAATTTAGGTGCAAACAGATAAAGAGGTATAGCACTTAATATCCCACCTATAAAAGATGCTATTATTGCTGTGCCCAATGCTTTCCCTGCTTTTCCTTGTAATGTCAATTCATAGCCATCTATAGCTGTCGCTGCTGCTGCAGGTGTCCCTGGTGTACGAATTAAAATTGCTGAAATTGAACCTCCAAATATTGCTCCACAATATACTCCCGCTAGAACTATTAGACCTGTAGATGGATTCATTCCAAAAGTTATAGGTATCAAAAGAGCTACTCCCATAGCAGCTGAAAGACCTGGTAAAGCACCTATTGTTATACCTATTCCTACACTTATACATGCAGCCACTAAATTTATGGGACTTGAAGCTGTTAAAAAACCATATAATACATCTGACATATTGTAATTCCTCCTAAACTATATTAAAAAACCTTTCGGTACAGGTACTCTTAAGAAACTAACAAAAACAAAATAAATAAATATTGGAAATAATATACTTGTTATTACACTCCATTTGACACTATTCTTAAGCCCTAACATTACTATCAAAAGATAAACAACAGTTGTAGTAAAGAATCCAACTATTTCAATTAAAGCTATGTATGCTGCAGAAGCAAATATAATAAATAAAAATTGCCCAATTTTTACATCTTTAAATTTATCACTTTCTTCTTCATCATCTTTAGCCTTTATAACAAATGCATTTATAGCTAAAATTATTGTTAAAAAAACTAAAAGTCCTAATACAAAGTAAGGATATCTAGCTGCTTTTTCTGGAAGTTGTTTTATTAAAATAAAATAAAAAACTTCTAAAATTAATAGAGCTATTGTTAAAATTTTATCGTATTTTTTCATAGTTATTTTACACCTTTCTAGATTAAAGACCTAATTTTTCTCCAACTTCTCTCATATATTTATCATCATCTTTTATATATTGACCTAATTCTTCTGGTGACATATATTTTAAAGGTAGATTTGCATTTTCTGATTTTTCAATATTTTCAGGTGATTCTAAAGCTGCCTTTAATACATCGTGTAATTTATCTATAACTTCTTTTGGAGTTCCTTTTGGAGCTACAATTGCACGTGCTGAACCAAATAATACTGGATAACCGCTTTCAGTTAGTGTAGGTGTATCTTCAAATCCAGCTAATCTTTCTTCAGTAAATGTAGCTAATATACGAAGTTCGCCACTTCTCACTAAGCTTGCCACTTCACTTATTTTTGCTACAGTTGCATTTACATGCCCTCCACGAAGTGCAGCTAACATATCTGAACTTCCACCAAATGGAACATGAGTTAGCTCTATACCTGCTTCTTTAGCAAAATCTGCTGCTCCAATATGATTTGATGCTCCTGTACCGTTATTAGAAACCGTTAAATTAAGAGGGTTTACCTTAGCATATTCAACAAAATCTCCTATTGTATTGAACTCACTATCTGCTCTTACAACTAATACTCCTGGATCATAAACATGGTTCATTATAGGCTCTGCATCTTCAATTTTATATTTTGTTTCTCTTTGTAAAGGTAAACTTACAAATGTTGGTAAATTAATAAATCCTATAGTATATCCATCTGGATTTGCTTTTAATAATTCAGTATATCCTATCTCTCCGTCTGCTCCTGGTTTATTTACAATTACAAATGGTTGCTCAAAGTTCTTCTGTGCTTCTGCCATTAATATACGAGCGCCAACATCTGTCCCTCCACCTGCTTTATATGCTATGATTACATTAACTGGTTTATTTGGATAGACTTCTGCTACCTTTTCCTCTGCTTTTTTTTCTCCTCCACAAGAAATTAGCATTAAGCTCATAGCCCCCACAAATAAGTTTAACAATTTTTTCTTCATCAAAAACCCCTCCAATAATAATTTAAATGAATTTTATTATACTACATTTCTTTTTATATTTTCAAGTTAAAAAGTTTCTTATAAAAAAATACAAAAGTTATGAACATTTTTATTATAAAAAAAATATATTCAGTACTATTTTAAAATAAAAAACTTCTTATTTTTTAAGCTATATTATTTTTTAAATTAGTGGTATAATAAGAAAAAATTTATTTTAAGGAGGATTCTCTATGTACAACAAAGTTGATATTGATTTAAAAAGTACAAATAGTTTTTTAAGAAAAGTTTTTTTGTATATGGCATTGGGCATACTAATTTCTTTTGTCACTGCTTTTTATACATATAGCAGTAATTCTATGATTATGTTCGTTTATAAATATTTTACATTCCTAGTTATTGCTGAAATTGCAATGGTTTTATCTTTGAGTTTTGCTATAAATAAAATTTCTAGTTCTTTTGCTAGAATTTTATTTTTTGCTTACTCTGCTCTTACAGGTTTAACTCTTTCTGGAGTTGGACTCTTGTATGACCCTCTTAGCATATTATATGCTTTTACTATTGCTTTTGTAATTTTTGTAGTAATGGCTATTTTTGGATATACTACTCAGGAAGATTTAAGTTCCTATAGAAGATTTTTTACAATAGGTCTAATTTCTCTTATAATTATAGGATTCATTAATATCTTTGCTAGTAGATATTTTAATACAGGTCCCCTTTATTGGATTGGAACTATTTTAGGAGTTGTAATTTTCACTGGACTTATAGCATATGACGTTAATAGAATAAAATATATAGCATATGAAATGGCTGAAGGAAATGATGAAGTACTTGATAAGCTTTCAATAATAGGTGCCCTTAATCTATATTTAGATTTTGTAAACCTATTCTTATACATACTTAGATTCTTTGGAAGAAAGAAATAAGGAGCTTTTTATGAAAAAATTTTTGTTTTTTTTCTCAGTTTTATTTACTTTTAATATTTACGCTGCAACTACTAAATCTGATATGTATGGAAATAGAGGATTAGAACTAATTAGAGAAGCTAATTTTAACCAAATTTCTGAGCTTAGTAAGGCTAGTGGAAGTTTACAAACTTTTGAAACATATTTTGAAAAAAATAAAAAGGTTGATTCAAAAGGTATTTTATTAGGTACGGTTAGTAATTTCGTAGATGCCAAAAATATTCATGCAGGTCTAACTGTAGCATATCAAAAATATAAATTTGAAAATAATTATTTTAACACTAGAGATTATGCTCTTAATACTTATCTTTCTTACAGAAAAGAAAGCTATTTATTTACATTAGGTTTAGCATATTCTCAATCAAAAAAACTTGTAAAAAGAGCATATTCTGGAACATTTGAAATAGGAAAGTTCTTTAAAGGAAAAAATTATGATTTTTTTGACAAAACACAAGTTTATATATACACAGGTTTAGATTCTAATAAATGGAAACAAAAAAAAATTGAAAATACTAGATTTATAAATTATCGCTTAGGTCTTTCAACTTATCATTTTATAAAAAATTTAAGATTTACTGGAAACTTAGAATTAAACACTGATAACAAAAGATATACTGTAAATAGAGATAAGCTTAATCTATCTTTTTCTTATGCTGTAGCTTATCAAATTTATGATGATTTACTAATTGAATTAAAATATAAAGGAACTAAAAATAAAAAATTTTATAATAATTTGGTTTCTTTAGGTTTTACTCATAATTTTTAAAAAAATAAACTGCCACTTAAGTGGCAGTTTATTTTTTTAAAATCTTCTATTTTTTTATTCTTTTATTCTTATATAAAACAATAATCACCATCTTTTCTTTTATAAACAACAGCCATTTTTGAAGTTTCTACATTAATAAAGGCAAAGAAAACTTTATTTAAACTCTCAAGTTGCAAAATAGCTTCTGAAACATCCATTGGTTTCAATGGTAGATATACCTTTACTAATTTTTTTTCTTCTGTTTCAAAATTTTCGTCATTATTTAAAGAGTAAAACTTCTTAGCTGTATCATCTTGAACTTTTGCACGAGTATGCTTATCTTTATGTTTTTTTAATTGAGGTTCTATTCCATCCACAGCTTTGTCTATAGCCGTATATAAATCTTGTTCAGTAGCTCTTGATTTTAAAGTACTTCCACTTAAATACACTAAAATTTCTGCAACGTGAGCATTACCAGATTTTAATCTTGCAGCAGATAATGTCACATCTGTCCTAAGAATAGAATCATTAAATTTTCCAATCTTTGATATTTTTTCTTCAGCATACTTTTTAATTGAATCAGTTAAAGTAATTTGTCTTCCTTTAATTGATAATTTCATAAACATCACTTCCTTTTCATCATGTTAAGTAGTGCTTTTTTAGATTATACAATACTTTTAAAAAAATAGCAAAAATTTAATTATTAAGTTGATTTTGACTTATAAAAGTATTAAACTATAAGAAATATTTTATTTTTTGGAGGTAAGATGGAAAAATTTATAACTAATAAAATTTTAATGGTAAGACCTATTTGTTTTGCTTATAATGAAGAAACTGCTGTGAATAATCACTATCAAAAAAATTCTAATAAATCTGGACTAGAAATTCAAAGACAAGCACTTATTGAGTTTGACAATATGGTTGAAAAGTTAAAAAATAATGGTATAGATGTAAAAATTTTACAAGATACTGAACTTCCCTATACCCCTGACAGTATCTTTCCTAATAATTGGTTTTCCACTCATTCTAATAATTTAACAATTTTGTATCCTATGTTTGCAAAAAATAGAAGACTAGAAAGAAGAGAAGATATATATGATTTTTTTGACAATAAAAAAGAAATAAAAATTTTGGACTATTCTAATTTAGAAAATGAAAATATTTTCTTAGAAGGTACAGGTTCTTTAGTTTTAGATAGAAAAAATAAAAAAGCCTATTGCTCTTTATCTGAAAGAGCTGATGAAAGGCTTTTAGATATTTTTTGTAATGATATGAGCTATAAAAAAATTGCTTTTCATTCATACCAAACTGTTAAAGGAGAAAGAAAATTAATCTATCATACAAACGTTATGATGGCTATTGCAGAAAATTATGCCCTTATCTGTGCTGATGCCATTGACGATGCTAATGAAAGAGAAAAAGTTTTAGATGAATTAAAAAATGATAGGAAGGAAATTATTTACATTTCAGAAAAGCAAGTTGAAAACTTTTTAGGCAATGCCATAGAGTTAAAAAATAAAGACAACCAAAGTATTCTTGTTATGTCACTTACTGCTTTTAATTCTTTAACAGTTGAACAAAAAGAAAATATTGAAAAATATAGCTTAATTTTAGCTGTTGATGTTTCAACTATTGAAGAACATGGAGGAGGCTCTGCTAGATGTATGATAGCAGAATTATACATTTAAAATTTATTCTTATTGACAAGTTGAGATAAAAAAAATATAATCTAAGATGTAAATTTAATATTAACTGTACTGGGGAGCTTATAGCTGAGATTAGAGTAAACTCTTAGACCCATAATTACCTGATTTGGATAATACCAACGTAGGGAGTACAATCAAAATTATGATTAACTCTCTTTATTTTTTAAGAGAGTTTTTATTTTTTAGAAAGAAGGAAAAATGTGTAAAGTAAAGAAATTATTAAATAGATATACAAGTTATATCAGTGTTTTATCAGTTCTCATACTATGGCAATTGGCGGGATTTTTTTCTCTGTTACCCAAATTTATATTTCCTACTCCATTTGAAATTATTCGTGCTTTTATACGAGATATTAACTTACTCATATTCCACAGCAAAATCACCCTCATTGAAACTGCAATTGGTTTAAGTTTAGGTATAATAATAGCAAGTATATTAGCAATTTTAATGGATAGGTATAAAATAGTTTATAAAACCATCTATCCCTTGTTAATATTAACACAGACAGTCCCGACAATTGCCATAGCACCCATACTTATTTTATGGTTAGGTTATGATATGACACCTAAAATAGTTTTAATAGTTCTTACGACCACTTTTCCAATAATAATAAGTATTTTAGATGGATTTAAACATTGTGACGAGGATCAAATTAGACTCTTAAAACTTATGAATGCAAATGATTTTCAAATTTTAAAACATTTAAAATTTCCCACTTCACTTGGCTATTTTTTTGCTGGTCTTAGAGTTAGTGTTTCATATGCATTTATAACAGCTGTTGTTGCTGAATGGCTAGGTGGTTTTGAAGGATTGGGTGTTTATATGACAAGAGTAAAAAAAGCTTTTGAGTATGATTCTATGTTTGCGGTCATTTTCTTAGTTTCTATGATCAGTCTTCTAAATATAGAAATTGTTAAAATAATAGAAAAAAAAGTTTTAAAATGGAAATATATACAATAAAAAATTTTTAGGAGGATAAAATGAAAAAATTAAAGTTTTTACTAGTTTTTATGGTACTATTTTTAGTCGCTTGTGGAACAAAGAATAAGGTTGAAAATAAACCTGTTGAATTAAAAAAGGTAGATTTCTTATTAGACTGGGTTCCTAATACAAACCATACTGGACTTTTTGTTGCTAAGGAAAAAGGATACTTTGCTGAAGAAGGTATAGATTTAGATATTAAACAGCCTGCTAATGAAAGCACTTCTGGTCTTGTTATAAATAATAAAGCTCCTATGGGAATTTACTTTCAAGACTATTTAGCTCCAAAATTAGCTAAAGGTGCAGGAGTTACAGCAGTTGCTGCAATTATAGAAAATAATACTTCTGGTATTATAAGTGACAAAAAATTTAATATTCAAAATCCAAAAGATTTAGAAAATCATAAATATGGAACTTGGGACATACCTATTGAGCTTGCAATGTTAAAAATTATAATGGAAAATCAAGGTGGAGACTTTTCAAAAGTTACAAAAATCCCAAATACTGATGATAATTCTATAACTAATATTGCAAATGGACTTTTCGATTTTGCAGCTATATATTATGGTTGGGATAAAATAATGGCAGATAATTTAAAAATAGAAACTAACTTTTTCTATTTTAAAGACTATGCAGATGAGTTGAATTTTTATTCACCAATAATTATTGCAAATAACGATTATTTAAAAGAAAATGCAGAAGAAGCTAAAAAAATATTAAAAGCAATAAAAAAAGGTTATCAATATGCTATGGAACATCCTGAAGAATCTGCAGATATTCTAATAAAACATGCTCCTGAGCTAAGTAACAAAAGAGATTTCGTATTAGAATCTCAAAAATATTTATCTAAAGAATATGCAAGTAATAAAGAAAAGTGGGGATATATCGATGCTGAGCGTTGGAATAAATTCTACAATTGGATAAATGCTAATAACTTACTAAACAATCAAATTCCTGAAAATACTGGATTTAGTAACGATTATCTAGAATAGGTTGGTATATTTAATGATAGAAATTAAAAATTTAAGTTATTCTTTTGGAAATTCTAAAATCTTAAAAGACATAAACTTAAATGTAAAAGAAAATGAAATAGTTAGTATTATAGGAAGCAGTGGAGTCGGAAAAACTACTCTTTTCAATTTAATAGCAGGTATACTAGATATACAAGACGGTGAAATATGGATAGATGGCAGCAGTGATTATAAAACTAAAGTTGCCTATATGTTACAAAAAGATTTATTATTTGAACATAAAACTGCTATTGAAAATATAATTTTACCCCTTATTATAAGTAAAATTGAAAAAAAATATGCTTTGGAAGAGGCAGAAAAAATTTTAAAGGTATTTGGTCTTTTTGAATATGCTGATAAGTATCCTAAACAGCTAAGTGGAGGAATGAGACAGAGAATTGCACTTATTAGAACTTATATGTTTAAAAGAAAAATATTTTTGTTAGACGAAGCTTTTAGTGCACTTGATGCAATAACAAAAAGAGAACTTCATGATTGGTATTTAAAATTAGCTCAAGAATTTAAATTAACAACTATACTTATAACTCACGATGTTGAAGAAGCAGTTCTGCTTAGTAATAAAATTTATATCTTAGCTAATAGACCTGGTGAAATTATAAAAGAAATTAGAATTGAACTTGATAAAAATAAGGATATTGAGTTTCAAAGACTCTTATATAAAAGAGAAATCATTGAAATAATGAAAATTTAAAAATACTTGACATTTTAAATTTATAGTAATATAATTAATCAAAATTATTAGAGTTTATAAAAAGGAGATAAAAATGCTAAGGAGAAACAGGATAAGGAACTATACAAACAATTTAATAATAACCTTATCTATTTTATATTAGCTATATTTTCTTTTATATATTTTTAT
>NZ_JAUMYY010000009.1 GCF_030528405.1 Fusobacterium sp. | reverse complement strand
GTACACTTATCTATGGAAAAATAAAAAAAATTAATCCTTTGATTTTAGGAGATTATGCAGCAGCTCCTTTCATATTAGGACAGGCTATAGGAAGATTTGGAAATTTAATGAATGGAGAGATACATGGGGTTCCAACTTTCACACCTTTTTCTGTTATTTTTAGTATAAAACCTAAATTTTTTGAATGGTATTCATACTATGAATCTTTGGATATATTTGAAAAAGGGAAATTTTCAGATTTAGTTCCCTGGGGTATAGTTTTTCCTCTGTCATCACCTGCTGGTCAAGAATTTCCTAATCTGGCATTGCACCCAGCTATGCTCTATGAATTGTTTTTAAATTTTATAGGTTTTTGCATAATTTGGTTTATACTTAGAAAAAAGGAAAGTTTAGCAACTGGAGCGCTTTGGTGGTCTTATATAATTTTATACTCCATCAATAGAATTATTGTAAGCTTTTTTAGAGCAGAAGATTTAATGATATGGGGACTTAGAGCTCCTCATTTAGTAAGTTTTATTATGATAATAGTTGCTTTATTATTTTTAAAATTAGGAGAAAAAAATAAAATTTAATCAAAAAATTTTTAAATTAAAAATAATTATTACTTTATCTGCACTTTTTTAAGTGCAGTTTTTTATTAACTATGGTATAATATTTTTTGTATGAAAATTTATAAAGAAATTTTTTCTTATTTATAATTAATGAAAAATTAAGAATAAATATAAAATAGGAGGAATAAAATGATAGCAACAGCTAATCTTGGAATGAGATTTTCAGGTAGAAAATTATTTGAAGATGTTAGTATAAAATTTACTCCAGGAAATTGTTATGGAGTTATAGGAGCAAATGGGGCAGGAAAATCTACATTTGTTAAAATTCTGTCAGGCGATCTAGAACCAACAGAAGGAGAAGTAATTTTTGATAAGAATAAGAGAATGTCTGTATTAAAACAAGAGCATTTTCAATATGAAGAAGAAGAAGTATTAAATGTGGTTTTGATGGGGAATAAAAAACTTTGGGATATAATGGTAGAAAAAAATGCTATCTATGCTAAGTCAGAATTTACTGATGAAGATGGTTTAAGAGCTGCTGAACTAGAAGGTGAATTTGCAGAACTGAATGGATGGGAGGCTGAGACAGAAGCAGAAACTTTGCTTATGGGATTAAAAATTGGTGTAGATCTACATCATAAACTTATGAAAGAACTAACTGAACCAGAGAAGGTAAAAGTTTTACTAGCACAGGCTCTATTTGGAGAACCAGATGTATTACTTCTAGATGAGCCTACAAATGGACTTGATGTAAAAGCAATTTCTTGGCTTGAAGAATTTATTATGAACTTAGAAAATTCAACAGTAATTGTAGTATCGCATGATAGACATTTTTTAAATAAAGTATGTACACATATAACAGATATAGATTATGGAAAAATAAAAATGTATGTTGGAAATTATGATTTCTGGTATGAATCAAATCAGTTGATGATACAATTGATCTCCAATAAAAATAAAAAATTAGAACAAAAAAGACAGGAATTACAAGAGTTTATAGCCAGATTTAGTGCTAATGCTTCAAAGTCAAAGCAGGCGACTTCAAGAAAAAAACAACTAGAAAAATTGCAACTTGAAGATATGCAAGTATCTAATAGAAAATATCCATTTATTGAATTTAAACCAGATAGAGAAGCTGGAAATAATATGTTAAAAGTAGAAAACTTGACAAAGAGTATTGACGGAGTAAAGGTTTTAGATAATGTTTCTTTCACTATTGAAACTGGAGATAAGGTTGTTTTTCTTGCTAAAAATGATTTAGTAAAAACTACTTTACTTAATATATTATCTGGAGAAATGGAAGCTGATTCAGGGACTTATACTTGGGGGGTTACAACCTCTCAAGCTTATATGCCAAGAGATAATTCTTCGTATTTTCAAGACCCTAATGTAAATTTAATTGAATGGTTAAGACCTTACTCACCAGATGATCATGAAGCTTTTATTAGAGGCTTTTTAGGCAGAATGTTATTCAGTGGAGAGGAATCTCTTAAAAAAGCTGTTGTTTTATCAGGAGGAGAAAAGGTAAGATGTATGTTATCTAAACTTATGCTTTCAGGTGCAAATGTTTTAATGTTTGATAATCCTAGTGACCATTTAGATTTGGAATCTATTACTTCTCTTAATAAAGCTCTTATTAAATTTAATGGAACAGTTTTGTTTGGAGCACATGATCATGAGTTTATACAAACTGTTGCAAATAGAATAATTGAAATTACACCTAAGGGTATTATTGATAAGGTTATTACTTATGATGAATATTTAGAAAATGAAGAAATTCAAAATAGATTGGATGAAATGTATAGTTAAATAAGATAAAAAAAGATCATTGCAAAAATTTTTTAAGTTTTAAAATGTAATGGTCTTTTTTAAATTATTTAAAATAAAATTTTAATAAAAATGCTATAATAAATATTAAGAAAGGCTTTATTCTTAGAAAACAAGGTGAAAAAATGTTTAATTTAGATTATATGAAAGATAAAGAAGTTATAAAAGAAGTTTTACGAATTTCTATTCCAGCTGTATTGGATGTTTTAGCTCAAACTCTTTTAGGAGCTTTTGATATGATGATGGTAGGAAGTTTGGGTTCTGCAGCAATAAGCTCTGTTGGAATAGGAAGCGCACCCTTTAATGCTATTTTACCTGCTATTATGTCTGTCGGAATTGGTGCAGCAGCTCTTATAAGTAGAGCTTTTGGTGCACAAAATAAAGAAGAAGCTAAAAGAGCAACTATTCAAAGTTTAATTATATCTGTTCCTTTGGGAATTTTTATAACTCTTATTTTTACTATTTTTTCAAGAGAGGTAATTTCTCTAGTAGCAAGAGATGAGAGTTTTGATTTAAGAAATGCGATAATATATCATAATATAAATGCACTTGGGTTTATTTTTATAGCTTTTAATGCAGTATTTTTTAGTGCTTTTAGAGCAATAAGTAGAACGAAAATTCCTATGATAGGAAATATTATATGTTTATTTATAAATGTAATTTTAAATTACTTTTTTATTTTTGTTTTAAAAATGGGGGTTGCAGGAGCAGCAATAGCAACAACGCTTGCAAGATCTTCTTTGACAATAATATCTTTTTATTTAGTATTTTATAAAAAATCTGAATGGATAAAATTGGGAAAAGTAGATCTTTTTATAGATTTACAAGTTATAAAAAGGGTAGTGAAAGTTGCTATACCAGCAGCAATTGAGCAACTTTCACTGAGAATAGGAATGCTTATATTTGAAATTATGGTAATTTCATTGGGGAGTTTAAGCTATTCGTCCCATAAAATAGCAAGTACAGCAGAAGCTTTTTCTTTTAGTTTGGGATTTGCTTTTTCATTTGCAGCAACGGCTCTTGTGGGACAAGAATTAGGAAGAGAGAACCCACAGAAAGCAATGAGAAATGGCTATATTTGTATGACTATGGGTTTAATTGTTATGTCTGCTATGGGATTAATATTCTTTATAGCACCTAAGCTTATAATAAGTCTATTTACAAAAGAAGTGGATGTTAGAATAGTTGCAAGCTCAGTGCTTAAAATAGTTTCTATATGTCAACCATTTTTAGCTGTGACCATGGTTTTAAGTGGAGCTTTAAGAGGAGCAGGAGCAACAAAATCTGTTTTATTAGTTACATTTTTAGGAATATTTTTGGTTAGAATACCTACAACTTATTTTTTTCTAAACATATTAAAAACAGGACTTATTGGTGCTTGGATAGTAATGACAATAGATTTAGCATTTAGAAGTATAATTATATTTTATATATTTAAAAAAGGAAGTTGGCAATATATAAAAGTTTAAAAATAGAGGTAAATGAAATGAAGATAAATTTTAGATATATAGATTATAACGATGAAAATAACAGACTTATTGCTACTGTTTATGACTATATTAAAGAAAATAATTTAATCATAACAGAAGATGGAATGTCTAAAAATTTTTTGTTTTCCTATGTTAATTCAAAAAAAATTAGAGTTTTTGATAATTTTTTATCTCTAGATGAATTTTTAGAAAAAATTTTTTTAAGTAATAAATATATACTGAAGGATATAAAAAGATTTTTAATTTTTTATGCTTCTTTGACTAAGGAAGTTAAAAATAATTTAAATATAAGAACATATTATGACTGTATTGAAATTGCTGATGATTTTTTTGACTTTTTTACTTATATAAAAGATAGAAAGATATTTAAAAAACTTAATTTATCAAAATGGCAAAAAGAAAAAATAGATATTTTTTATCAAATAAAAGAGGATTTCGATAAAAATTTGAATGAAAATAATTTTTTACCATTAGATTGGCTTTATACTAAGGAAAATCTCAATTTATTTTACTTAAAAAAATTCAAAAAAATAATTTTTTACGATGTTTTAGATTTCCCTCATAATTTTTTTGAAATACTTTTAGAAATTTCAAAATACTTAGAAATAGAAATTGTCTTACAAGTCAAAAAAGAAGATTATGATGAAAAAAAATTGAAATTGAAAGATCTGAATCTTCCAATTAGGAATATAAAATTAGGTTTGGTTGAATATAAGGACGATTTTGACTTATATAATCTTATCGAAAAAAATTTAAAAGAAAATAGTAAAGATGAAATACAAATCTATTCAGCAAATCTAAACACTACAGATAATTATTCTATTTTTTCTGAATCCAATAGGCATATTTTTAATGATACGAAATTATATAAGATCTTAGAAACATATATAAAAATATTAGAAACCATGGATCTGCAAAATAAAATGATTGATACTTTTAAGTTGAAAGATAGTTTATTTAATACAGCTTTTATGGAATTTTATGGTTTAGATATTGAGGATTATAAAAATTTTGAAAAGATTTTAGAAGATGATTACAGATATATTTCATATAACTTATTAGAAAAAGGTTATTTTGATTATTATTTTAAAGAAAATAAGAATCTTTTCAGTAAATTAAAATTAATTTTAAAAAATGCAGAAGAAATAGACAATATAAGCAATATAATAGAATTGAGTGAATATTTCAAAGAAAAGTTCTTTTCAAATGAAGCAGATATAAACTATTTTTTTGAAGGCAAGTATACAAGTATTTATGATAAATTTTATGAAATACTTGGTATTTTAAATTCAAATAAAAACATAGAATACTTTAAAAATTTTTCTAACTTTTTTGAAAAAAATATTGGAAAAAATATCTTTATTCTATTTTTTAATTATCTCAATAAGATAACTTTATATACAAATATAGATTCTATGGAAGAAGAAAGTAAGTTAAATTTAAAAGATCTATATTCAGCTAAATTTTTTTTACAGCAGCAAAGTAAAAAAAATCTCATTATCCATACAGATAATCAAAATTTAGCTAAATCAAAAAAGATAAATGCAATATTCACAGAACAGCAGAAAAATAAACTTGGTATAAAAAATTATGAAGATTTAATTTTAATTGAAAAGTATAGGACATTTCAAAATTTACTAAATTTTTCAGATGTAGAGATTTATTCTATAGTGGATTTAGATAACAATATTGATTTCTCATCTTTTATCTATGAATATGCAAATAGATATAATGCTTTTAAAAAGAGTTATAATGTAGATTTTATACAAAATCTTTTTGAAGAAAAAAATGACCTTTGTAAAAAGGATAAACCTTATTTTAGGGCATATAAAAAAGATGTGAATGACTTTAAAAATGGTATTTTAAAAATAGGAGCTTATGATTATACAGCACTTCTAGATGGAGAAACTTTTTTCTTTTTAGAGAAATTATGTAAACTTGGCTCACAACTTGAAGTTGAAGAGGTGAATGGCATTTCAGCTAAACTTTTGGGTATAATTCTACATAAAACAATGGAAGACTTGTTTAAAAAGAATTGGAAAGATGTGTTGTTATCGCCTGAAAATATTTTAATAAAAAAGGAAAATATATCTGAAACTTTAAGAAAAAATTTAAAAAAAGAAGAATTAAAAATAGAAAGTTTTATGAAAAATTATCTGGAAGAAATTTTAATTTTAAGATTGGAAAAAAATATTGAAAACTTTTTAAATTTTTTATATGAAGAGCTAAAAGATACTAAAATTTTAAGAATAGAGGTTGAAAAAACTGACAAAAAAGAATTAGCTTTTTGTGAAATAAATGGGATTCAAGTATTTTTTTCTGGAAGAGCAGATTTACTTATAGAAACAAGTAAGGCTAACTATATAATAGATTTTAAAACAGGACTAGCCGATAAAAGACAACTTGAATTTTATGCTGTAATGTTTTATGGAGATAGAAATATTTCTGTTCCTATTTATAGTTTTTCATATAATTTTTGGAAAGAAGATGAGCAAGACAATATAGAACTTGAAAAAAATAAAATAGCAGATTTAAATGGATTAAAAAATCAAATAAAAGAAAATATTGAAAAATTTTTAGGCTCTTCTATTTATGAGTTACCTAAAAAAAGTAAATTGAAAGAAAATAAATTTGATTTTAAAAAGTCCTATAATTACAAATATTTATGTCCTCTTGATAAAATACAGGGTGATGAAAATGAGTAAATTAGTTTTAAAAGCAAGTGCTGGGACTGGAAAAACTTATAGATTATCTTTAGAATATTTAGTGGCTCTTTTTAAAGGCATAGAGTATAGAAATATATTAGTTATGACTTTTACTAAAAAAGCTACAGCTGAAATAAAAAAAGAAGTTTTAGAAAAAATATCAAGTTTTATTGAAGTTTATAAGTTAATTCAAGATAAAGATTTTAGTTTAGAAAAAGTTATAGAAAATTCAGCGTGGGAAGATAAGAAAAAAGAAGATTTCTTAATTTTATTGAAAAATGTAGAAAAGATATTAAAAGAAAAAATTACTAAAGATAAACTTTCTAAACTTTATCTTGTTTATGAAGATATTATAAAAAATAAAGAAAATATAAAAATATATACTATAGATTCATTTTTAAATATTATCTTCAAAAATATAGTTATAAATTTCTTAAAGATAAAATCATATACTATGATAGAAGATGAAGAAAATGACTATTACTATAAAAAAATATTGGAAAATATATTTAAAGATAAGAATTTATTTTATGAATTTAAAGAATTTTTTAATGAAAATTCAGAAAAAAATATAGATACTTATATAAACATAATTAGAAGTCTAATTGATGGAAGATGGAAATACCTACTTTCTTTATCTGAATTTCAAAATTTTTATTCTAAAGAAAGATTAAAAATTGATAAAACAAGTTTTGAATTTTTAAAAGATATATTTGACTATATTCAAAATGAATGTCAGAAGGATTTAGAAGAAGTTTTGAAAAAAGACTATAAAAAATATATTGAAAAATCTGATGAGGATTTGAAAAGATTATTTTTTATAAATTTCAAAAAGCTTTTGGATAATGAAACTTTAATTGATGGAAGGAAAATAAAAGGTGAAGCTAAAGAAAATATAGCAGAAATTTATTTAAATTTAAAGGAAAGTTTAGCGAAAGAAATATATAATGAGATTTTAATTCCTTATGAAAAAAAACTTATGGATTTAAGTAAAGAAATTTATAAAATGTATGATGAATTGAAAGTAAGAGATAGGAAGTTCACCTTTAATGATATTTCTATCTATACCTATGTAACAGTTTTCAAAGCCGACAATCTTTTAATTGATGGGCAAGGGCTAACAAGGTTTTTTTTTGAAAATCTTGATATGCAGATAGATACAGTTTTTGTTGATGAGTTTCAAGATACAAGTGTTTTACAATGGAAGATACTATTTGAAATAATTAAACAAGCTAAGGATGTTATCTGTGTTGGAGATGAAAAACAAAGCATATATGGTTGGAGAGGTGGAGAGAAAAAACTTTTTGAAAATCTTGAGAATATAATAGATGCTGAGTGCGAAAATATGAATATTTCATATAGAAGTGATATAAATATTGTGAGTTATACTAACAATATTTTTAAGAAAATTAGTGAAAATAATCCTGATTGGAAGTTCAAAAATAGTACTGCTAACTCTAGGAAAAATGGTTTTGTGAAATGTATATATTTTGAAAAAACAAAGGATGAAGAAATTTCACTTGCACAAAAGTTAGTTGATGAATTAAAAAATACTTCTTTAAAAAATTATTCGGATATAGCTATAATTGCAAGAACTAATAATGAATTAATTGAAATTGCAAGTATATTAGAGGATGAAAAAATTCCATATATTTTAAGTACTAAAAAAGAAATTAAAGATTTGAGTGGAATATTTGAGTACTTAGAATTTTTAAAATATTTGATATATGATAAAGAACTATCATTATTTAATTTTTTAGCATCTGATCTGAGCTCTTTTGGTACTGAAGAAATTGAGTTTTTATTAAAATCAAAGGTTAAAACCTTAAACTACTTAAATGATATTGAGGAATCTGCTTTTGAAAAAACATTATCGAAAAAAATTTTAATAGTATTAAATAAGATAAAAAATTTAAAAAAGACATATAAAACTCTAAATTCCCAAGAGTTGACATATAAAATTTTTGAAGAATTTAATTTTTTAAGAGTTTTTAATAAGGATTTTGAATTAAAAAATTTAGCAGAAGCTTATTTATTAGCAAAAAAATATGAAAATATTTTAGAGCTTCTAAAAGCTTATGACAATAAGGAAATAAATTTTTCTGAAAATATTTTAGAAAATGAAGCGATTCAGCTTATGACTATACATAAATCTAAAGGACTACAGTTTAAAACAGTCTTTATTCTAAATAAACTCGAAAATAGAAAATCTAATGACTTCGACTTTATATTTTCTATGAATACAACATACGATAAAGTCCTTTTTAGTCTTTTTGTAAAAAATGGCTATGGAAAAGTTGTAGAGAATTGTTTCAAAGAAGAGATTGAAGATTTTAAAAGGGCTCAGGAAGAAGAAAAAATAAATAATCTTTATGTTGCTATAACAAGGGCAAAGAATAATCTAATAATAATTACTGAAAATCCTAAATATTTAGATAATTTCGAAAAAGGAAATTTACAGCTTTTTGAAACTGAGGATTCTAAAATTCAAGAAAACACAAAAAATTATAGTTTAAAATATGAGAGACTTTTATTTTTAGAAAAAGAAAAGATGGAAGTTAATGAAACCAAATTTCAGCTTAAAACTGAAGAAAAAAGAATGCTGGGCATACTTATACACTATTTTCTTGAAAACATAAAAAATGGCACCGAGGAAGAAATAGAATATTCAATTCAACTTTGTTATAAAAATTATCTATCATATTTTGGGGAAGAAAAATTAAGAAAAATCTTTTCAAAAGAAAATATAGAACGAATTTTAAATATAGCTGGAGATATTTTTTCTGATAAATGGAATTACATTTATTCTGAATATGAAATATATGACTCCGAGAATAAAAAATCATATAGAATAGATAGGCTTATGATAAAAGATGACGAAGCACATTTAGGAAATGGAGAGATATATATAGTTGACTATAAAACAGGAGCTAAAAACGAAGAGCAGTTAGAAAATTATAAAAGACTTCTTCAAGAAAATTTTGGTGATGAGATAAAAAATTATAAAATTAGAACTAAATTCCTAGAGTTTAGTATTGAATATTAAAATAGGTGATGAAAAGATGTTTAAGATACATTCAAACTATTTACCAATGGGAGATCAACCAACAGCAATTGATGAAATAGTTGAAAATATTAAAAAAGGAGTCAAGGATCAAGTTTTATTGGGAGTAACAGGTTCAGGAAAAACTTTTACTATTGCTAATGTAATAGAGAGATTGCAAAGACCAGCACTCATAATAGCTCCTAATAAAACTCTAGCTGCACAATTGTATTCTGAATATAAAAAATTTTTTCCAGAAAATGCAGTGGAGTACTTTGTATCCTACTATGACTATTATCAACCAGAGGCATATATAAAAACAACAGATACTTATATAGAAAAAGATTCTTCTGTAAATGATGAAATTGATAAGTTGCGTAATGCAGCAACTGCCGCATTAATACATAGAAGAGATGTAATAATTGTTGCTTCTGTTTCATCAATTTATGGTTTAGGTTCTCCTGTAACATATAAAAAGATGACTATTCCTATAGATAGAAAAACAGGAATTAAAAGAAATGAATTGATAAAAAAATTAATTTCTTTGAGATACGAGAGAAATGATATAGCTTTTGAAAGAGGTAAGTTTAGAATAAAGGGCGATGTAATTGATGTTTATCCTTCATATATGAATAATGGTTATAGATTGGAGTTTTGGGGAGATGATTTAGAAGAGATTTCAGAAATAAATACTCTTACAGGGCAAAAATTAAAGAAGTCTTTAGAAAGGATAGTTATTTATCCTGCAACACAATATTTAACAGAAGATGGTGACAATGAGAGAATAGTTAGAGAAATAAAAGAAGATTTAAAAAATGAAGTAAAAGCTTTTGAAAGTGAGAATAAACTTCTGGAAGCACAGAGATTAAAACAAAGAACGGAATATGATATAGAAATGATAACTGAAATAGGTTATTGTAAGGGTATAGAAAATTATTCGAGATACTTATCAAGTAAGAAAGCAGGAGAAACCCCTGACACTCTCTTTGAATACTTTCCAAGAGATTTTTTGCTTTTTATTGATGAGTCACATATTACTATACCACAGATCAGAGGAATGTATAATGGAGATAGATCAAGAAAGGAAGCGCTTGTTGAAAATGGTTTTAGATTAAAAGCTGCCCTTGATAACAGACCTTTAAGATTTGAAGAATTTAGGGAAAAGTCCAATCAAACTGTTTTTATTTCAGCGACTCCTGGAGATTTTGAAATTGATATGTCTAATGGTTTTGTATCAGAGCAACTTATAAGGCCTACAGGAATTATAGATCCAGAGATAGAGATAAGACCAATATCAAATCAAGTTGACGATCTTTTAGAAGAAATTAGAAATAGAGTAATTAAGAAAGAAAGAGTCCTAGTGACAACTCTTACAAAAAAACTAGCTGAAGAGTTGACAGAATATTATATAGAACTTGGAGTAAAAGTTAGATATATGCATTCTGATATAGACACTCTTGAAAGAATAGAAATAATTAGAGCTTTAAGAAAAGGAGAAATAGATGTTCTAATAGGTATAAATTTATTAAGAGAAGGTTTAGATATTCCAGAAGTTTCTTTAGTAGCTATACTTGAAGCAGATAAAGAAGGTTTTTTAAGAAGTAGAAGATCTCTTGTTCAAACTATAGGAAGAGCTGCAAGAAATGTAGAAGGCAGAGTTATTTTATACGCTGATATAATTACAGACTCTATGAAAGAAGCTATGACTGAAACACAGAGAAGAAGAAAAAAACAAATGGAATACAATCAATACAATAATATAAACCCTAAGTCTATTGTAAAAGAAATTTCAGAAGATTTAATAAATCTTGACTATGGAATTGAGCAGAAAAAATTAAATGAAACTAAAAAAATATTTAAAAATAGAAACGATATAGAAAAAGAGATAGCAAAAATTGAAAAGAAAATAAAAAAATTAGTTGAAGAATTAGACTTTGAAACAGCAATAACTCTAAGAGATGAAATGTTAAAATTAAGAGAACTACTTTTGGAATTTTAAAAATATTTTTTGAAAAGAAGCCCCAATTTTTATTTTATTCAGTATAATTAAAAACTGTTATAAAATTCAAGGGCTCTTTTTTTATTACCTTAATAATGTATTGAAAAAAATTATAAAAAGAGTATAATTAGTATACAAAAATATTTGTTTATCGTTATTTTTATATTTTAAAGGAGGTGCATAAAATGAATAGGGATTTTGAAAAATCTAATATTTTGTTTATTTTAAAATATTCTGGTCATCATAAATATAAAATTTTATTTTCAGCTATTTTTAGTATTGTTTCTTCAATTTTAAGACTGTCATTATATATTTTACTCTATTATATTTTAGTGGAATTGACTTCTTTTAAGCCTAATAAAATACTATTAGAAAAAGTTATTAAGTACACTATGTTGGCAGTTGTTCTCTCTGTTTTATTTCAAATATTATGTTTAGCTATGTCCCATATGGCTGCTTTTTCAATATTATATGAAATTAGAAAAAAAGTTGTAAATCATTTAGGAAAAATAAATTTAGGTTTCTTTAGAAAAAATTCCATAGGGCAGATAAAGAAAGCTGTTGATGAGGATATAGAAAAATTGGAACTCTTCATAGCTCACCAAATTCCAGATTTGATGGAAGCTATAGTAGTTCCTATTGCGATTATTATTTATTTGTTTACTATAAATTGGATCTTGGCTTTAGCACTATTTATTCCATTTTTCATTTCATTGTATATACAAGCTTCTATGTTTAAAGGTTATGGTCAACGAATAGAACTTTATAATAAAATGCTAAAAAAATTACATGCAACCATAGTTCAATATATAAATGCTATGAACATATTGAAGACCTTTAACCTAACAGCCAAAAATTTTAAAATATATAAAAATACCGTTAATGAGTATTTAAAAATATGGAAGGAAATGTGTGATTTAACAATTGGAAAATATAGCTTTGGAAGTGCAATTATAGACGCTGGAGGTCTTCTTATCTGCATATCTATAGGAGGTTTGCTTTACTTAAAAGGGCTTTTAGCTTTTCCAGGTTTAGTTATGTTTTTATTGTTAGGTACAGTTTTTTTAATTTCATTTATAAAAATAATGAACCTAGGGACAAATTTAGCTGTACTTTTAGTTGGTGCAGAGAATGTGAGAAAAATATTAGAATATCCTATACAAAAAGATAGTGATGTAGAATTAAAAGAAATAGAAAGTGGAGAAATAGAGTTTAAAAATGTAACTTTTTGCTATGATAAGGTTGAAGTCTTAAAAGACTTTAATTTAAAATTTAAGGCTAAGAAAATGACAGCTTTAGTAGGACATTCAGGTAGTGGAAAAACAACTATAGGAATGTTAATTGGAAGATTTTGGGATGTTGAAGAGGGAGAAATTTTAATAGATGGTATAAATATAAAAGATAAGTCTCTTGAAAATATTATGAAAAATATAGCTTTTGTTTTTCAAGATACTTTTATGCTTAATGATACAGTTTATAAAAATATTTCAATGGGAATGAATGTAACAAAAGAAGAAGTTATAGAAGCATGTAAAAAAGCACAGATACATGATTTTATAATGCAGATGGAAATGGGATATGAAACTCTTCTAGGTGAGGATTCTGGAATAAAACTTTCAGGTGGAGAAAAACAAAGAATTTCAATAGCCAGAGCCATTTTAAAAAATGCAAAGATAATAGTCTTGGATGAAATAACTTCATATTCAGATGTTGAAAATGAAAAACTTATACAGTCATCTATAGATAATTTATTAAAAGGCAAGACATCGATAATTATTGCCCATAGATTGTATACTATAAAAAATGCTGACAATATTGTCGTACTTGACAATGGAAAAGTAATAGAGGAAGGAAGTCATAAAAGGTTACTTGAAAAAGAAGGATTATATAAAAAACTTTGGTCTATGAACTTGGAAGGTGAGCAGTATGTTTAAAAATATTAAAAAGCTAATCGGAGAGAAAGACTATGGTACTTTTATGAAGGCAGTAAAGATTCTAATGTTGGATGCTATATGTCATGCTTTTGTATATAGTACACTTTTTCTTATGCTAACAGATCTAATAAATCAAGCTGTCAGTTTCAAGAAAATAAGTATATATTCTTTACTAATAATAATTATGATATATGTAAGATACAAAATTTTAAGAAAGGGAAATTTTATCGCTTTTGCAGAAGGAGCAGAAATTATAGCAAATCTTAGAATTAAAATGGGAGATCATATAAAAAAATTAAATATGGGATATTTTAGCAAAAATAATGTAGGAGAACTTACTAATATTTTATCAAATGATTTAAACGATTTTGAAATGTTAATTACACACCATATGCCAGAGTTGGTTAAGCATTTTATACTTATGTTATATCTATCTGTTTATCTAATATTTTTCGACACTTATCTTGGAGGGATTCAATCAGGAACTCTTTTTATAATTTTGCCTATAAGTTATTTTTGTTCAAAAAAAATAAAGGAAGTTGGTAAGAGAGCAAAAAAAGTTAGAGCAAAAATGTTGGCTAGAATAATGGAATATTCAGCAGGAATAGAAGTTTTTAAAACTTATAATATGACAGGAGAGCGTTTTAATAAATTGGAAAAAGCTTTAAATGATGTGAAACAAGAATCAATAAATGTTGAGTTAAGTGGTGTTCCATATATTTTACCTATGCATATATTCAGTCTACTTATGTATCCAGTTGTTTTATATATTGCTTCTCAAAGATATTTCAGTGATAATATGAGTATACAAAATTTAATAATGTTTGTAATTATATCCTTAGCTTTTACAAATGTAGAACTTAATTTTTCAACTGTATTTGTTATATCAAGATATTTTATGCTTTCAGTAGATAAATTACTTTCAGTTTTAGATACAGAAGAAATTTCTTATAGAGTTGATGATTATAAGTTTTCTAATTATAATATAGAATTTAAAGATGTTAATTTTTCATATATAAAAGGTAAAGAAGTTCTTAAAAATATAAATTTTATAGCAAAAGAAGGAGAAATGACAGCTTTAATTGGAAAAAGTGGTTTTGGGAAAACTACTATTCTAAATTTAATTACAAGATTTTTTGATATTGATTCTGGTGAAATAAAAATTGGGGATTATAATATAAAAAATATTTATCCAGATAGCTTGTTAAAAAATATAAGTATGGTTTTCCAAGATGTTTATTTGATACAGGATAGCATTTATGAAAATATAAAAATTGGAAAAATTGACGCAACAGAAGAAGAAATTATTCAAGCTGCAAAAATGGCTAATTGTCATGAATTTATTGAAAAACTGGAAGGAGGTTATAATACTTATGTTCATGAAGGAGGAGCTACACTTTCAGGAGGAGAAAAACAAAGAATTTCAATAGCCAGAGCTTTTCTAAAAAATGCCCCTATTATTTTATTGGATGAAGCTACTGCTTCACTTGATGTGGATAATGAGTATATAGTTCAAAAATCTATTAGAAACCTAATAAAAGGAAAAACTGTAATAGTTATTGCACATAGATTAAATACAATAAAAGATGCTGATCAAATTATTGTTTTTGATAAGGGAAGTATAATTGAAAAAGGTAAACATGAAGAATTAGTTTTATTAAATGGTGAGTATAAAAAAATGTATACTACAATGTTGGAAGTTAAGGAAATAGAATTTTTAAAAGATAAGAAAAATTTATAAAGAACATATTAGTTGAATATAAGAAGTTGTCGTAAATTAAATTTTTAAAATATGACAGCTTCTTTTTTATTAAAAATAATTTATTAAATAAAGATATTTTTTAAAAAATCTATATTTTATTGACAGAATATACTATTAAATTAATAAAAAAGCTTATTAGAAATTAATATAAACAATAAAAGTCAATTAAATTCAATAGTAATTTTTATAAATTTAAGGTATCTTAAACTTAAATTAATTTAATAGTTTAATTATAGCTCATTTATAAATACTATACTATAAAATATTTTAAATATATATACTAATATATTCATAAACTATAAAAAGGAGGGAGTTAGATATGATACCAGAATTTGTAACAAAAGAAGAAGCAATTAGTATAATTAAAGATTTGGACACAGTAGTAACAAGTGGATTTGTAGAATGCTCGAATCCTGAAGGGCTAGAGGTAGCTTTAGAAGAGAGATATTTAAAGACTGGTTCACCCAAAAATTTAACACTTTTTTATGTAGCAGGTCAAGGGGCAGGTGATGAAAGATGTGTTAGTAGGTTTGGGTATGAAGGACTTCTAAAAAAAATTGTAGCAGGACATTTTAATAAGGCACCTAAGTTGGGAGAATTAATTGTGAATAATAAGGTTGAGGCATATAATATGCCACAGGGTGTATTATGTCAAATGTTAAGAAATGTTGCTGCCAATAAACCAGGAGTTATTAGTAAAGTAGGTTTAAAAACGTTTGTGGATCCTCGTATAGAAGGTGGAAAATTAAATGAAATAACTAAAGAAGATATAGTTCGTTTAATGGAGATTGATGGAGAAGAATACTTATATTTTAAAGGAATGAAATTTGATATTGCTTTAATTAAAGGAAGTTATGCAGATGAAAGAGGGAACATCTCTATGGAAAATGAATATATATCAACAGAAGTTCTATCTATTGCACAAGCAGTTCATAATTGTGGAGGAAAAGTTATTGTACAAGTGGATAAAATTGTGAAAAGTGGTTCATTAGATCCCAAATTAGTAAAAATCCCTGGAATTTGTGTAGATTATGTTGTAGAAATTCAGGAACCAGAATATAAAGCCCAAGTCTATGATCTACCATATGAAGCTGCTCTAGCAGGAAATGCTAACCTTTCAGAAAAAAGTTCCTTTGTTCCAATGATTTTGGATGAAAAGAAAATTATTGCAAGGAGAGGAACAATGGAAATAACTCAGGGAAGTATTGGAAATTTAGGTATTGGTACTCCAGAATATGTTTCTAGTATTACAACTGAAGAAGGAATAAACGATTATATGGTTTTGACAGTTGAATCAGGACCAGTTGGTGGAATCCCTCAATCTGGAAAACGCTTTGGTTCAGCTATTAATGCAGATGCTATTATAGATCAGCCATATCAGTTTGATTTTTATGATGGAGGAGGTTTAGATATTTGTTTTTTAGGTTTAGCTCAAGTAGATCAATTTGGAAATTTAAATGTTAGTAAATTTGGGACAAGAATTTCTGGATGTGGCGGATTTGTAGATATAAGCCAAAACTCAAAAAAAGTTATATTTTGTGGAACTTTTACAGCAAAAGGATTAAAAGTAAAAGTAGAAAATGGAAAGTTAAATATTTTAGAGGAAGGAAAAACAAAAAAATTTGTTTCTCATGTACAGCAAATAACTTTTTCAGGAGATTTAGCTCGAGAAAATAATAAACCTGTTTTTTATATAACTGAAAGAGCTGTTTTTGAATTAAGAAAAGAAGGACTAACCTTAATAGAAATTGCTCCAGGAGTTGATTTACAGAGAGATATTTTAGAACAAATGGATTTTCAACCTTTAATTTCTAGTAATTTAAAAGAAATGGATTTTAGAATTTTTTTAGATCAACCGATGGGATTGAGGAAAAACTAAGTAATAGTAATTTTAATAAAATATAGAAAGTAGTTACAAATTTAAAATAGTCAAAAAGCAAAAAATACTGATTTGAAATTTAAGTGGATTTTTCATTTCAGTATTTTTACTTTTTTTATTATTATAATTCCGTTAAACGGAGGAACATACTTTCATGTCTTTCAGTTTTTAATTTATCAATAGTATATTCTGTACAATATTCAGAATTTTTCATAGTTTCAAAAAGAAAATTTACTTGGTTAATTATTTTTTTATTGTTTACTATAGTAAAATAAGGCTCTTTTTTCTTTTCTAAACTATAATAATTCTTAAAAAACATTTTTTTGTAGTTTCCAAAAATTCCTATATTATAAGTTAAATTATTTTGAGAAATAAATTCATCATCAATGATATAGAAATGTATTTTTGGGTTTTTTTCTAATAATTTTATAGCATAGTCGAAATGTGATTTCCTTTCTTCTATACTCATCTGATAAGGAATATTCATATATGTTAATTCCCCTTTTTCTAAATATTGAAAAATAGAACTTCTTAACAGAAAAAAGTTTATAGATGCATTCTCAAAAAATTCTTCCCAAATTATTTTTACTCTAAGGATATTTATCAGATCTTGTTCAGAATAATTTTTTTTGGCATATTCGGCAATATTATTAATAATAGCTGGAGGCAATAGAAATTCAAAACCTTGAACTAAGAAAAAATTATAATAATCACTAGTATAAAAGGCAGTTCTATATCCCTCTTTTCTCATTTTTTTTGTGCTAGCTAAACGAAGTAAACAATTTTTTTCTTTAAAATAATTTAAAACAAAGTATGTAATCTTATCGAGATTCATTTTTTCTTGAACTGATGTAAGAGCCACAAGTTTACCACTTGTATCTATAGAATACTGTAAAGCAATATGGTTTTTGACTAAAATAAAATTCATATTATTAAAGTCAGAGATATCATATAATTCGATATTAAGGTTACTATAACAATTTAATAGATGAAATAATTGGGATAATTTTTTTATAGAATTTTCTTCTAATAATTTTAAATTAGTTCCCATATTTACACGAATATTAATTTCCTCTCTTTTTAATTTGGATAATAAAGATAGAATAGGGTGAACATTTGTTATTGTAAAGTCAAGTGTAAAATAAAAGTTTATCTCAGATGATGAAGTTTGTAAAAAAATTGGTTTTAATTTCTCTTCTAGAAAATATAAAGTATCGTCTTTACCAAATATAAAATTAATCTCTTCTCTTTCAGAAAAATCGGAAGTAGGATTTTCAGAATAATAAGTTTTATTCAATAAAGAAAAAATTGTTTCTTTTAAAAAGTCAATATCTTGAGTATTCTCTATTTCTTTTGGAAATTCTAAATTAAATTTTGCTAAAAAAATTTTTCCTTTTTGTCTTAAGTTGATTTCCTGAGCAAAAAGAGCACTCATTTTTTTATGGATTGTATTAATACTTTTTGAAGAAGGCGTTTTAGAACCACTACACCATTTGCTTATGTAGGAAATATCATATCCAAGAGTATTTGCTAAAACAATAAACTTGGTTTCCGAAAAATGTAATAATTTTTTTAGTAACTGAGAATAATTTGACATATCGTTCCACCTCATATCTTTTAATCCCTAATAAACATATAATCAAATGATACTATATTTTTAATAGATTTACAATTGAATTTTTTTGACTTTTAGTCAAAAAAAAAAGAAAAAAATCAATTGATAGCAAGTGAAACAATTTTTTTTTTTTGTAAAAAAATATTAAAATTAAAACATAAATATTGATAAAAATGTCATAAGATAAGTAAAGAGTAATATTATAAATTATTTTGTTTAGTTTAAGTTAAATTATTGCAATACTATAAAAGATATAAATATTAACAAAGAAGGAGGCTATATTTTATGGAAATGGAAAATGTTTTAAGACCTATGCGGATGCATCATGTAGGAATCATAAGTCCAACTATGGAAAAGGCAGAAGAATTTTTAAAGCGTTGGGGATTGGAAATTGATTACAGGGGCTATGTAAAAGCTTATAAAGCAGATTTAATTTTTACAAAGTGTGGTAAAAATAGTAGCCCTATTGAACTTATTATTCCAGATGAGGGTAGTGTTTTAAAGGAATTTAATAATGGAAATGGAGGAATTGCACATATAGCATTTGAAGTAGATGATGTAGAGGCTTGGAGGGTTCATTTTGAGAATAAAGGAATGAAAATGTTAGAGAAGGAAGCTGTCGAAGGTACAGAAGATATTATTGTAAACTTTTTAAGACCTAAATATAATGATGGAATTTTAGTAGAATTAGTACAAACAGTAAGGCCAATTAATCGGGAATTTAAAAAATAAAATAGTTAGTTTTGAAACTCTTTAAAACAATGAGAGGAAATTAGGAGAGATGTATACAGTTGGGATAGATATAGGTTCTTCCTCTTCAAAAGTAGTGATTTTAAAAAATGGAACAAAAATAATAAGTCAATCAGTAGTTCAATCAGGAGTTGGAAGTAATAAGGCAAAAATTCTTTTAGAAGAAAATTTAAAGAAATCCAATTTAACAAGAAAGGATATTGAGTTTATAGTAACAACTGGTTATGGACGCCTAACTTTTGAGGGAGCAGACAAACAAATTAGTGAGATTAGTTGCCATGCTAAAGGAATTCACTTTTTGATGCCTGATGTAAGAACGATTATTGATATAGGTGGTCAAGATGCTAAGGCTATTAGTTTAGATACCAAAGGTCATGTAAAGCAATTTTTTATGAATGACAAATGTGCTGCAGGAACAGGGCGCTTTTTAACAGTTATAGCACGAGCTTTAGAAATTTCTTTGGAAGAAATGGGAGCGTATGATATGTTCTCCAAAAATCCTTGTAAAATTAGTAGTACCTGTGCCGTTTTTGCTGAATCTGAGGTTATATCACAGTTAGCAAAAGGAAATAGCAGAGAAGATGTGATTGCAGGAGTACATAATTCTATAGCGCATAAAATTTCTGGTTTAGTCTATCGTACTTCATTGGAAGAAAAAATTGTCATTTGTGGAGGAGGAGCTAAAAATACGGGAGTTCTACGAGCCTTAGAAGAAACTTTAGAAAAAAAAATTTTAGTTGCTACTGAGCCACAATTAACAGGTGCTCTGGGTGCAGCAATTTTTGCTTATGAGGAATTAATAAAATTAAGGAAAGGTGAAATATGATGTCAGAAACAGTTAATTTAGCTGAAATGTCAGCAAAACAATTATTGGGTTATTATCAAGAAAAATTGGATGAAGAAGCAAGGCAAGCTAAGAAAGAAGGAAAATTAGTCTGTTGGTCTGCTTCAGTTGCTCCGCCAGAATTTTGTGTAGCAATGGATATCGCTATGATTTATCCAGAAACACATGCTGCTGGTATTGGAGCAAGAAAAGGCTCATTGGATTTGCTTGAAGTCGCAGATGAAAAGGGATATTCTCTGGATATTTGTTCATATGCAAGAGTTAACTTAGGATATATGGAACTATTAAAACAACAAGCTTTAACAGGAGAAACTCCTGAAAAACTTCTAAATTCTCCTGCTGCAAAAGTTCCTTTACCTGACTTAGTTATAACATGTAATAACATTTGTAATACTTTATTGAAATGGTATGAAAATTTAGCAAAAGAATTAAATATACCATGTATTGTAATAGATGTTCCTTTTAATCATACTATGCCTATTACGAAGCATTCTAAAGAATATATTACAGAACAATTTAAATATGCAATTCATCAATTAGAAGAAATTACAGGAAAAAAATTTGATTACGATAAATTTTTAGAAGTACAAAAGCAGACTCAAAGATCTGTTGAACAATGGAATCGTTTAGCGGCTTTTACACATTATAAACCATCTCCTTTAAATGGTTTTGACTTATTCAATTTTATGGCCTTGATTGTTTGTGCTAGAAGTAGGGATTATGCAGAGATTACTTTTAAGAAATTTGCTGATGAAATAGAAGAAAATTTAAAAAACGAAATTTATGCTTTTAAAGGAGAAGAAAAAAGAAGAATAACTTGGGAAGGTATTGCAGTTTGGCCTTATCTTGGTCATACATTCAAATCTTTAAAAGCTTTAGGAAGCATAATGACTGGCTCAGCTTATCCTGGGCTTTGGAATTTAACATATACCCCAGGAGATTGGGAATCTATGGCTGAGGCATATACAAGAATTTATATTAATACTTGTCTACAGAACAAAGCAGATGTTCTTTCAAAGATTGTGACAGATGGAAAATGTGATGGAGTTTTATATCATTTAAATAGGAGCTGTAAACTAATGAGTTTTTTAAATGTAGAAACTGCTGAAATAGTAGAAAAAGTTACAGGTACACCTTATGTAAGTTTTGATGGTGACCAAACGGACCCAAGAAATTTTGCACCTGCACAATTTGATACTAGAATACAAGCTTTAAGCGAAATAATGGAATCTAATGAAGAATAAAGTAAGGAGAGGGTTAGAATGAGAGCTAGATTAGAGGAATTGATACAAGCATTTCAAGAGATAGCAAGCAATCCAAAAAAAATGGTAAATGAATATAAAAGTGAAGTAGGAAAAGAAGTTATTGGTGTGATGCCTGTATATGCCCCAGAAGAAATTATTCATGCTGCGGGATGTTTACCCATAGGTTTATGGGGAGGAAAAAAAGAAATTTCAAAAACAAGAGCGTATCTACCAGCATTTGCCTGTTCTATAATGCAAACAGTTATGGAATTACAAATAGAAGGTGCATATGATGTTTTGGATGCTGTAGTATTTTCTGTTCCTTGTGATACTTTGAAATGTTTAAGCCAAAAATGGAAAGGGAGATCTCCAGTAATAGTTTTTACTCATCCACAAAATAGAATTATAGAGGGAGCAAATACTTATTTGGTAAAAGAATATGAATGGGTAAAAGCAGAATTAGAAAGAATTATAGGAAGAAAAATTTCAATAGAAAGTATAAAAGAAAGTGTGAAAATTTATAATGAAAATAGAAAAATTATGAGAGAATTTGTTGAAATTGCAGCACAATACCCACATATTATTGACCCTGTTGTTAGACATAATATAATGAAATCTCGTTGGTTTATTAGAAAGGAAAGACATACTTTATACATGAAAGAATTAATTACAGAATTAAAAAAAGAACCAATAGTTCCTTGGGATGGAAAAAAAATTATTTTAACAGGAATTATGGCAGAACCGCTAGAATTATTAGAAATATTTAAAAATGAAAAATTTGCGGTTGTAGCAGATGACTTAGCACAAGAAAGTCGTCAATTTAGAGGAGATATTCCTGAAGAAACAGAAAATGTTCTATATAATATGGCAAAATGGTGGCAGAATCTTGAAGGATGTTCATTAGCTACAGATGTGAATAAAGCAAGAGGACAGATGTTAATAGAAATGTGCAAAAAAACAAAAGCTGATGCAGTTGTAGTATGTATGATGAAATTTTGTGATCCAGAGGAATTTGATTACCCTGTATATCGTAGAGAATTTACAGAAAATGGTATAAAAAATATTTCAATAGAAATAGATTTAGAGATTTCTTCATTTGAACAAATTAGAACAAGGTTACAAACATTTAAAGATATTTTATAATTTTAATAATTTCTAAATGAAAGGAGTTTAAGTATGTATAATTTAAAATTTTCGGAGGAACAAGCAAGAATTAGACAGATGGTTAAGGAATTTACTGAAAAGGAAATTGCACCTGGAGCAAAAGAGAGAGATTTAAATGAAGATTTTTTAGCAACAAAAAATATTCTAAAAAAATTAGGAAAACTTGGACTTATGGGTCTTCCTTATTCAAAAGAATATGGTGGAGCAGGACTTGGTTATGTTGAATATGCTTTAGCTGGATTTGAGTTAAATAAAGTTGATGCATCAGTTGGAATATCTTATTCAGTTCATGTTTCTCTAGGTTCTGGACCAATATATAATTTTGGGAATGAAGAACAAAAAAGAAAATATATGCCTAAATTATGTTCAGGAGAATATATTGCTGCCTTTGGATTAACTGAACCATGTGCAGGAAGTGATGCAGGAGCAAGTCAATGTACAGCAGTTTTAAATGGTGATAAATATATTTTAAATGGAACTAAATGTTTCACAACAAATGGAGAATTTGCTGATGTTATAGTTATATTTGCAATGACAGATCCATCACAAGGTACAAAAGGAATATCAGCATTTATAGTTGAACCTAAAAATTTCCCAGGAATTAAATTTATAAAAAGGGAAAAGAAAATGGGAATTAGAGCTTCTGTTCAAAATGTAATTGAAATGGAAAATCTTGAAGTACCGAAAGAAAATTTATTGGGAAAAGAAGGACATGGATTTAAAATCGCAATGGCAACTCTAGATTGTGGAAGAATAGGAGTAGCAGCACATGCAACAGGAATAGCAATGGGAGCTTATGAGTATGCATTAAATTATTCTAAAGAAAGAGTTCAATTTGGAAAGCCAATTTCAAAACAGCAAGTCATAGCATTTAAATTGGCAGATATGTATGCAAAAATAGAAGCAGCAGAAGCTGTAACGCTAAAAGCAGCTTTTCTTAAAGATATCCATGAATTTTATAGTATAGCAGCAGCAGTAGCGAAACTAACGGCAACAAATACAGCGATGGAAGTAACTACAGAAGCTGTGCAAGTGCTTGGAGGAACAGGTTTTACAATGGATCATCCAGTAGAGAGAATGATGAGAGATTCAAAAATAACTCAAATATATGAAGGAACTAATGAAATTCAAAAACTAGTAATTTCAGGAGCAATTTTAAGATAATTTCAAAATTTTTAAATACAGAAGATAAGGAGCTTCACTTAAATAGCTCCTTATTTTCAAATAGGGGATAGAAAATGAGAAAAATAATAGTTATTATACGTGAAACATTTCCCACTAATGAAGTATTAACAAAAGAAAATATTAAAGAAAAGTTTATTTTGAATCCCTATGATGAGTATGCTCTATTACAAGCAAGAAAAATAAAAGAAAAAGTTAAAACAGAAATTATTTGCCTTTTTTTATCAAAAAGAAAATCACAATATAATTTAAGAACAGCACTAGCATTAGGAGCAGATCGAGGGATTTTTTTTCTTTGTCAAAATATGAAAATTTCTGAAATAGCAAAAAATATAGCTAATGAAATACAAAAAGAAAAATATGATGATATTTTTATGGGGATAAGAGATGTCAATAATGATAGAGGGGAATTGCCTAGCCATTTAGCATTGCTTTTAAACCAGCCTTTATATTCTCATATTTTATCTGTTGATTACAGTAAAAATTATATTGCCATACAAGAAAAAGATGAAAGTATAGATACTTTAAAAATAGAAAATAGTGGAATTTTTGCATTTAGTCAAAATGTATATGAAGCAGAATACCCTTCTATTATGAATATTCTGTCTATTCAAAATAAGGAAATTAAAACTATAAAGTACATCAATAAAAAAATAGAAAATAATACTAAAGTTATCTATCAAGACAGAAAAAGGAAACAAATTATTTATAAAGATTTAAATTCCCAAGAAGGGACTCTATTATTATTAGAATATTTACAAAAGTGGAAACTAGTTGATTAAGGTGATACAAAATGAATATTTTACTTTACATTAAAGAAAAGAAAAGTTTATCTTCTCGTTCTCAAGAATTATTAAATATTGCAAGTATGTGGAAAAAAGAGCAAGGAGCTAGGCTATTTTTAGCTATTTTAGAAAATAAAAGCTTCCTTGAAGAAGAATTAAAAGAGTGGGCTATAGATAAAGTATTTCTTTTAGAGACCCAAAGAGAAAACAACATATATGAAATAAGCCATCTTTTTCAATATATAGTAAAAAAAGAAAAAATAGATTGTATCATGTTGGGGAATAGTCTTCAAGAAAAAGAAGTAGCTCCATATATTGCAGCCTATTTGAAGTGGAATTTTATTCCGAATGTAATTTCATTTATTCTTAAAGATTCTATATTATGGAGGCGTTTTTTATATGGTTCTCGTGCTATTGAAGAAAGTAATACAAAATATCATGGATTTGTCGTAACTTTTTCAGGAAATATTTATAAAAAAGATGAAAGAAAAAAAGTGGAGTATATAGAAACAGAAAAAATTTTAAGTAAAATTCCTATTTTTATATCATATCTCATTAGTGCTAAGAAAAAAAAGAATATTCAAAAACACCCTTTGGAAACTGCAAAAATAGTTATTGGTGTTGGAAAAGGAATTAAAGGAAAAGAAAATTTTTCTATGATAGAAAAATTGGCTGATTTAATAGGTGCAACTATTGGGGTAACAAGAGCAGTAGTTGATCATGGCTGGAGACCAGAATATGAAAAAATAGGACAAACAGGGAAAATTATAAAACCTGAGTTATATTTAGGTTTTGGTATCTCTGGTGCGATGCAACATATGGCTGGTGTTCAACAAGCAAGACATATTGTGATGGTAAATAACAATCCAAATGCAGAATCATTTCGTTATTCTGATTTTGGGATAGTGGCTGATTTATTTGAAGTTGTACCTCAGTTAATAACTTTATTAAAAAACATATAGGAGTAAAAATTATATAAGGAGGTAAGGATATGCAAAATTGCACTTATAATACAGTCAATCAAGAATTAATAGAAAAATTTAAAGAAATTGTTCCAGATAAGGTTTATGTTGGAGAGGAAATTAATCAAGATTTTTTCCATGATGAAATGCCTATTTATGGTAAAGGTATTCCAGAAGTTTTGATAGATGCAACTACAACAGAGGATATTTCTGCTATTGTCAAGTTATGTTATGAAAATAATATTCCCGTAACTCCAAGAGGTGCAGGAACAGGATTAACAGGTGCTTCAGTTGCTATAAAAGGCGGAGTTATGATTAATATGACTAAAATGAATAAAATTTTAGAATATGATTATGAAAATTTTGTTGTAAGAGTAGAACCAGGAGTACTATTGATTGAGTTAGCAGAAGATGCTTTAAAACAAGGTTTATTATACCCGCCTGACCCAGGTGAAAAATATGCAACTCTTGGAGGAAATGTTTCAACTAATGCTGGAGGAATGAGAGCAGTAAAATATGGTTGTACTAGAGATTATGTAAGAGCTATGACAGTTGTACTTCCAACAGGCGAAATTATAAAATTAGGAGCTACAGTATCTAAAACAAGTACAGGTTACAGTTTATTAAATTTAATGATAGGTTCAGAAGGAACTTTGGGAATTATAACAGAATTAACTTTAAAATTAATTCCTGCACCAAAAGAAACAATAAGTCTAATCATACCTTATGAAAATTTAGATGATTGTATAAGAACAGTACCTAAATTTTTTATGAACCATTTACAACCTCAAGCATTAGAGTTTATGGAAAAAGAAATAGTGTTATCTTCAGAAAGATATATTGGTAAAAGTGTTTTTCCAAAAGAATTAGATGGAACTGAAATAGGAGCTTATTTACTTGTAACTTTTGATGGAGAAAATATGGAGGATTTAGAAGTACTTATTGAAAAGGCAGCAGAAGTGGTTTTAGAAGCGGGTGCTTTGGATGTATTAGTAGCTGATACTCCAGCAAAGAAAAAAGATGCTTGGGCTGCTAGAAGTAGTTTTTTGGAAGCTATTGAAGCAGAAACAAAATTATTAGATGAATGTGATGTTGTTGTTCCTGTGAATCAAATAGCAAATTATTTACACTATGTAAATGAAGTAGGGAAAAAATTTGATTTCACTGTTAAAAGTTTTGGTCATGCTGGAGATGGAAATCTTCATATTTATTCTTGTAGTAATGATATGGAAGAAGGAGAATTTAAAAAGCAAGTGGATGAATTTATGACAGATATTTACAAAAAAGCGGCAGAATTAGGCGGGCAAATTTCAGGAGAACATGGAATAGGATTTGGAAAAATGGACTATCTATCTGAATTTGCAGGACCAGTAAATATGAGACTTATGAAAGGTATTAAAGAAGTTTTTGACCCTAAAATGATTTTAAATCCAAATAAAATTTGCTATAAAATTTAGTCTTATTAAAAAAGAGTGTATTTGTTTAGGAGGTATAAAAATGGCATATATAATTTCAGAAGAAGCTCAAGATTTATTGGAGGATGTAAAAAAATTTTGTGAAAATGAAGTAAAAGAACAATGTAGAGAATATGATGTAACAGGGGATTGGCCAAAAAAAATTTATGATAAGGCAATAGAACAAGGATACCACGCTTTAGAAGTTCCAGAAGAATTTGGAGGACCAGGTTTAAGCAGAATAGATGTAGCTGCTTTATTAGAGCAGATGGCAATTGCTGATGCTGGATTTGCAACTACAATTTCAGCAAGTGGTCTAGCAATGAAGCCAGTTTTAATTGCTGGAAGTGATAAGCAAAAGAAAAAAATGTGTGATTTAGTTTTAGAAGGCGGCTTTGGAGCTTTTTGTTTAACAGAACCAGGAGCTGGTTCAGATGCAAGTGCTGGAAAAACTACAGCAATAAAAGATGGAGATGAGTATATTTTAAATGGTAGAAAGTGCTTTATCACTAATGGAGAGGTTGCTTCTTTTTATTGTATTACTGCTATGACAGATAAAACAAAAGGAGTAAAAGGGATTTCAATGTTTTTTATTGAAAAAGGAACTCCAGGTTTAAGTACTGGAAACCATGAAAATAAAATGGGGATAAGAACATCAAATACTTGTGATGTTGTCCTTGAAGACTGTAGAATACCTGCTTCTGCGTTAGTTGGAAAAGAAGGAGAGGGATTTGCAATTGCAATGAAAACTTTAGACCAAGCAAGAGCATGGATGGGGTGTATTGCAACAGGTATAGCACAAAGAGGTATTCAAGAAGCAGTAAACTATGGAAAAGAAAGAATTCAATTTGGAAAACCTATTATAAAAAATCAAGCTTTACAATTTAAAATAGCTGATATGGAAATAAAAACTGAAACAGCAAGACAAATGGTAGCTCATGCATTAACTAAAATGGATTTAGCTTTACCTTATGCTAAAGAATCAGCAATAGCAAAATGTTATGCTGCAGATATAGCTATGGAGGTTTCATCCGAAGCAATACAAGTATTTGGTGGTTATGGTTATAGCAGAGAATATCCTGTAGAAAAACTGATAAGAGATGCTAAAATATTCCAAATCTTTGAAGGAACAAATGAAATTCAAAGAATAGTAATAGCAAACAATGTAATTGGAAGATAAGGAGGGCATATAAAATGGAGATACTAGTTTGCATCAAGCAAGTCCCAGATGATTCAGTTGAAATTTCAATGAATGCTAATACTGGAAAACCAGCTTTAGAAGGAGTAGCAGAAGTTGTAAATGCCTTTGATACCTATGCTTTAGAAATGGCAACTCGTTTAAAAGAATTAAAGAGAGGAAATATATGTGTTCTTTCTTTAAGTGGAGAAAATGTAACAAATAGTTTAAAAAATTGTTTGGCAGTAGGGGCTGATGAGGCTTTTTACATTAAAAATGAGAATTATCAAAATATAGAAACTATACATGTTGCAAAAATTTTAAAAGAAGGAATAAATAAAATTGAAGAACAAAGAGGAAAGAAGTTTGATATTATTTTTTGTGGGAAAGAAAGTACTGACTTTAGCTCAGGGCAAGTGGGAATTATGCTAGGAAATTATCTAAAATATGGTGTTATTACAAACTTAGTAGACATTAATGTATTAGAAGAAAATAAAGTTATTGCTAAAAGAGAAACAGAAGAAGGATATCAAAAAATAGAAACTGAGTTTCCTTGTTTAGTAACTGTTACTAAACCAAGTTATGAGCCTCGCTATCCTACAATAAAAAGTAAAATGCTTGCAAGAAAAAAAGAAATTTTAGAAATAAAAATTGATTTCAATGAAAAAAATATTATTGAAAATCTAAAAGAATTTGCACCACCTAAAAGACAGGCTGGAGTAAAACTAAAAACAGGAAGTCCTGAAGAACTAGTCAAACAAGCTATTGAAAAAATCTTAGAAGCGAAAATATTATAGGGGGTTATTATTATGGATAATAAAAATATAATGGTATATGTAGAAACAAATGAAAAATCTCCTATCAATGTATCCTTAGAAGCTTTAACACAGGCTACAAAAGTTGCAAAAGAAACGGGAAAACAAGTTATAGCTGTTTTAATAGGCGAAGCATTAGAAGAGGCTGCAAAAGAATGTATAAAATTTGGAGCAGATAAAGTAATCTATACAGAAAATAAAAATAAAAATATAGAATTTTTAGGAAAATCTCTAAGCCAATTGGTTCAAAAATATAAACCAAATATGATTTTTATTGGATCTACTCCAGATGGAAAAGACTTAGGAAGCATTATAGCAAGCCAAATAGAAATTCCTGCTTTAACGGATGTGGTTGAAATGAGGTATGATGATAAAAAATGGATTATAACTCTTCCTATATATAATGGAAACATTTTAAGAGAGGTTGTAGTTCCCGAGGTAAATTCTTCAATCATCATATTACGTTCAGGAGTTTGTAAAAAAGAAACTATTACAGGAAATTTTGGGAATATTCTAAAAGAAACACTAGAAGAGAAAAATCTTTTAACAAAAATTTTGGATGTAGTTAAAGAAATTTCAGAAAATGTTAATTTAGAAGAAGCTGAAGTTATAGTTACAGGTGGTCGTGGAATGGGAAGTAAAGAAAATTTTGAATTGGTTAAACAATTAGCTAAAGTTTGTAATGGAGTTGTTGGAGCAACTAGACCAGTAACAGAAGAGAATTGGGTTTCTCGTACACATCAAATAGGTCAATCAGGGAAGATTGTAGCTCCTAAATTGTATATTGCCTGTGGAGTTTCAGGAGCAACTCAACATATTTCAGGGATAACAAGTTCTAAATATATTGTTGCAATTAATAAAGCTGAAGATGCACCTATTTTTGAGGTAGCAGATGTAGGAATTGTTGGAAATGTGATAGATATATTACCTATTATGATAGAAGAAATTAAAAAAATAAAATCTGAATGAGAAATTAAACTATATATGGAGGTGGTAATTTTGGAATTATTTTTATCTTTAAGCCCTTTATTAGTAATAACAACAGGAGTAATTGGTTTTAAAAAACCTGCAAAATGGGTATCATTATTTGCAATGATTTATACGATGATTATTGCTATTCTCTATTTTGGTACAGAAAAAATGGAAGTTTTTAAACAAACTAAAATAGGAATAATAGAAGGCTCTAAAATGGTATATATGATATGGGCAGCATTTTTAATTTTAAATATGCTTGTACATACGAATGCCATGAATAAAATTAAAGAAAGTATTGCTGAATTAACATTAGATAGGAGAAAACAAATTATTATAATTGCATTTTGTTTTGGTGGATTTTTGGAAGGAGTTGCAGGAGCGGGAACACCAGCTGCTATTTGTGCACCATTTTTAATGGCATTAGGGCTTCCTGTCTTAGAAGCTGTAAGTGCAGCATTAATTTTTAATGGAATTGCTGCATCATTAGGAGCAGCTGGATTAACAACGATAGGAGGATTTAGTCCATATTTATCAACTCAAACTCCTGAAATAGTTTTTGAAATGATGAACACAGTCCCTTGGGTCAGTAATACCCCTGTTCCTACTAATATAAATGTAGAGGCCACTATTATGAACATCTCTATGGCAACTTCTTTTATCCATTTTTTTGGTGCATTATTTTGCCCTATGATAGTTTTATTTATTTTATATAGAAAGAAAGCTTTTGATAAAGAAATAATAATTTTTTCTATTTTTACAGGTTTTGTATATGGAATGACATTGATATTAATGGGAACATTTGTGGGAGCAGAATTTCCTACTATCTGTGCAGGAATTTTTTCTTTAATCGCAGCAGTTATATACATAAAATTATTTAATAAAAAAACAGTAATCCCACCAGAATTTAGCTTAAAGCTGGATGGAAACGAACAAAAGAATGAGATGTCTACGTTAAAAGCGGTTTCAACATATCTAATTCTAATGATTATTTTTCCATTAGTTCGTTTTTTTGCTCCATTATGGTTTATTAAATTAGGTTTTGCTGTTTGGATTGGGACAACAATAGCTGCTGTATGTCTAATAGGTTCTATTATCTTGAAAACGACAAGTTCTATGCCTAAATATATGAAAGAATCATTTATAAGTGTTGTAGGTGCTCTAATAGCGATGTCTGCATTGCTTGCAGTGGCAAATTTAATGAAAGTAACAGGAATGTTGACTATTATCGCAACTGCTCTTGCTAATTTAACAGGGAAAATATATCCTGCTTTTGCAGTAATTATAGGATCATTGGGTTCTTTTGTTGCAGGAACAACAACAGGTTCTAATATAATGTTTTCAGCTTTGCATGCAAAAGCATGTATGATATTAGAGCTAAGTATCCCTGTTATTTTTGCAGCACAAAGCACAGGTGGAGCATTGGGAAATATGATCTGTACAAATAATGTAGTAGCTGTTTGTACCACAGTGGGGTTAAAGGATTCCGAAGGTATTGTTATGAGAAAGGTATTTGAGCCTATTTGTATTTTATGGACTTTATATGCTATTTTAAGTCTAGTTTATGTTTATGTTTTATTTCCTAATTTACCAATGGTTTTAAAATAAAATTTTTACTTCCTTATATATAAATTTTAAATATTAAGAAAGAGGAGGTTAAATAATATGGCGCAATGTATGTTAATTTTAATCATTTCTTTATTAGGAACAACTATAAGTAAGTATATTTCTTTTCCACTTTCTGAGACTGTTATTTCATCTATAATATTATTTCTTTTACTAGAATTTAAAATAATAAAAGTAGATTTTCTAAAAAATATAGTAGCAATTTGTCGTAAGTATTTATCTTTCTTTTTTCTTCCAGTAGGTGTTGGGATTCTCAAAGAATTAGAATTAATAACAATGGAAATTTTCTTAACAGTTTTTACAATAACTATTTTAGCAACTTTCTTGACAATGTTAATTGTGGGAAAAGTTTCGGATATCATTATATATATACATACAAAATTTTTTAAGAAAAAAAATGAGGAGGAAAAATGAAAAACATACTATTTAATCCATTTTTCGGAATAATGCTTTCTTTAATGACTTATCAAATTGGAAGATATCTTTCTCAAAAGATAAAATTTATACTTTTTAATCCTTTATTGATAGGGATTATACTATCAATTTTCTTTTTAATATTTTTTAATATTCCTTATGAAGCATACGATAAAGGGGGAATGTTGATAAAAATACTTATAAACCCTGTTGCAACTGTTGTTATTGGTACTTCGTTACATGAACAGTTTAAAATTTTAAAAAAGAATTGTTTTTCTATATTATTTTCAGTTTTTATTGGGAGTATAGTTGCCATAGTAATTACTTATACTCTAGGAATTTTAGGGAAATTTAGTTCAATTTTTCTTTATGCATCGCTGCCTAAATCTGTAACATTGGCAGTTGCACTAGATATAGGAAATAAATTTGGCTGGGAAACTTCCTTGATTGCTTTTATGACAGTTATAACAGGAGTAACAGGAGCTGTCATGGCACCTTTAGTCGGAAAATTTATAAAATATCCAGTTGCAAGAGGTCTTGCAATAGGGACATCTAGTCATGTTATAGGGACATCTAAAGCTTTAGAATTAGGAGAAATAGAAGGAGCTATGAGTGGACTAGCTGTAGGATTAGCTGCAATTTTTACTTCCTTTCTTATTCCGATTCTATTATCATTTTTTAATTAATATTTCTACTCATTATAAATAAAATTTTTTTAAAAATGGTTATCTAATAATTTATTGTTGGAAAAATTTTCTAACTTGTAATATTATATAACCTTTTTTAGTTGTCTTTTAATTTTTATTAATAGTATTTTTAATGTAGTTAGAAATTTTAATTTTTATATTTTATATATAGTTATGTATATTAAAAAATAGAAAATCTATTAAAAAATATTCTAAAAAAAGAAAAAATATTTTTTTTCATATAAAACTTAATATTAAATTTATAAATTTATTAAAAAATATTGTCTATTGACTTTTTCGTTTTGCTATAGTACTATTATATTTAGAATAAAACAAAATAGGTGCTATAAGCTTAATAGAGGAAGTTGGGTGAGAAGCCCACACAGCGAAAGCTACTGTATGGTGGACGAAATCATAATATACCACTGGGAAACTGGGAAGGGATGAAATTAGAAAGAAGCCGAGTCAGGAGACTTACCATTTAATATAAAAAATTGAACTGTTATATCGTACCGAGTTGAACTCAAAATCTTGGGTAGAAGATTGGAGAAGAAGGTATATAAATTTTAATTTTTAAATGGACTCTTATTAGGATGATTACTAAATAAGAGTTTTTTTGGTAATAAGTTGAAGCCCTAATTTTTAGAATTGAAATTAAAAAACAGATTTTATTAACAAAAATCAATTATAAATTTTGGGAGGTTATATGAAAAAAAGTTTTATTTTAATGACATTTTTTATAGTGTTAAATCAGCAAGGAGTAGCAAAGGAAAATCCTACAGTAAAATTAGAAGAAACTGTTGTAACAGCAGAAAGTTTTGGAAATAGTGTTTTAAAAAGTCCAAAAAATATAACTGTTGTTACAGCAAAAGATATTAAAGAAAGAGGAGCACAGTCAATAGAAGATGCTTTAAAAACCGTCCCTGGACTAATGGCTTACAACAATATGGGAGGCTCAGATGCCAAGATCTCATTTAGAGGTATGATACCTGGAAAAGAAGAGCAAAATATTCTTTTTTTAATGGATGGCTTACCTTATAATAGTGTTGTGGACACTGGGGGAGTAAATTTAAACTTAATTCCCATTGATAATGTGGAAAGAATAGAAGTTTTACCTAATAGTGGAAATATACTATATGGTGAAGGTGCTGTAGCTGGTGTTATCAATATAATTACTAAAAAACCAAGAAAAGATAAGTACTATGGTTCGTTTTCTTATGAAATTGGTTCTTATGATTTAAAGAATTATAAATTAAATTTAGGAACAAACATTACAAAAAATTTATCTTTCGATATTAAATATAATGATAAAAGACAAAATAATTATAGAGATCATCATACTCGTGATGTTGAACACTTTGATATTAATATGAAATATAATATGACTGGACATAGTTTGAACTTAAATTTTCAACATTCAGATACTGAATATAGATTTCCTGGCTATTTATCAAAAAAAGATATTGAAAATAAAAAAATTAAGGAATCTACTTCTAAAATAAAGGGAAAAGAAAATTTAAAGATCTATAAAGTTAAGTATGAAGGAAAATGGGCTGAAAATTTAGATTTTATAATTGCTGGAGATTTTAAAGACAAATTATATAAATCCATTGATGAAAAAAATGGTGAAGTTTCAACTATAAGAGATACAGAAACATTTTATATAAGCCCTCAAATAAAATATACTTATATGCCAAAGTCATATTTTATATTAGGAGGAGATTATTTAGAAGGTAGATCTAAGTACACTTATAAAAAAGAAACAAAGACAGATACTAGCAAAAAATCTTTGGGCTTATTTATAAGCAATACATTCCAGTGGAATGATTTTATATTCACACAGGCATATAGGCATCAGAAAATAAAATATGATGTTAAAGATCTTTTGAATCCTAATCCAAAAAGAGCTAAATCTAAAACTTTAAATAAAGCATTTAATGAAGATGCTTATGAGTTAAGTGCAAATTATTTATTTAATGATACCAGCAGTATTTACTTAACTTATAGTAAGGCATTTCGTGCTCCAACTGCAGGAGAAGCAGGAAGATGGAGAAGTAAATATGAAGTAAAAACTCAAAACTCAGATACTTTTGAATTGGGATTGAAAACAGCAGGAAATTGGTTCTTCCTTTCAGGTTCAATATTTCAAACAAATACAGCTAATGAAATTTTTTATGTAGCTTATGAAAATGGTAAATTAGGTAATAATTATAACTTGCCTGGCAAAAATCAAAGAAGGGGAATAGAACTTTCAATGGAGCAATATTTAGGAAACATTACTTTCAGGGAAAGTTTTAGTTATCTATCACACAAAATAAAAAGTGGTGTTTTTGCAGGAAGTAAAATTCCAGGAGTTCCAGAATATATTTATAGCCTAGGTATGGATTATAAATTAACAGATAATTTAACATGGTCTACTTCTTATAATCATTATGGAGGAACATATATAGTTTATGATTTTCATAATAAGCATCCTAAACAAAAAGGACATGGAGAACTGGATACAAGTTTAAATTATGAAATGGAAAATGGATTAAGCATTTATGGAGGAATTAAAAATTTATTAGATAAAGAATACTTTAATCCAAAATTAGATTCTAAAGGAACTAAGGTTAACTATTATTACGGAACTCGTAGAAATTATTATGTAGGTATAAGATATACTTTCTAAAATAAGAGGAAATTGAGTGGTAGAAATGAAAAGAATTTTAAATCTCTTGATATTATGTTTTTTCATTAGTGTAACGATTTTTGCTAAGGATTTAAATGCTAAAAAATATAATAAAATTATCTCTTTATCTATGGCAGGAGATGAAATACTATATGATATGATAGACAGGGAAAGAGTACTAGCCTTTCGTGGAAAAGCTAGTAATAATGAAATGACTTCGATTTTATACAATAAACTCAACAAGTTTGAAAAAGTAGAAGATAATGTTGAGAGAATGATTGAGCTGGAACCTGATATTGTTATAGCAGCAGATTGGTTAAAAAGTGAAATTAGAGCTCAATTAGAGGATGCAGGAGTAAATGTATATATTTATAAAACACCTCTCACTTATGAAGAAGTTCAAGCTTTAATAAGAGAACTGGCTAAGTTATTAGAAGAAGAAGAACGAGGCGAAAAAATAATAAAAAATATGGACAAAAGATTGGAGTCACTTCAAGAAAAAATAAAAAAACTTAAAAAAAATTCACCAAAGGTATTAGAATATTCTCATTATGAGGGAACTAATGGCAGAGGAAGTATTTTTGATGATATGTTGAAAAAAATTTATGCTGTAAATTTAGCAGCAGAATTAGGTATAGGGCGTTTTGCTAAAATTTCTAAAGAAGTAGTTATTGAAATGAATCCAGATGTTATACTTGTTCCTGTTTGGAATTCTTCTGATAATTCAGAAAATCAAGAATTTATAAAATTTATAAAGAATGACAAGAGTTATGAAAATTTAAATGCTGTTCAAAACAATAAAGTTTATACTATACCTGGAAAATATATCTATATTTATTCTCACTATATAGTAGAAGGAATAGAGGATATGGCTAAATCTATATATCAATTTGAGGATTAATTCATTTTTAAATAGTTCTAGAAAAGCTTCTAGAGCTATTTTTTTTGAAAATTGGAAATAGAAAAAATAAAAAATATTTTTATTAAAACTAAAAAAAGTATAATAACATTATAGAATGTGTAATAGTTAGTTATAAAAGATATAGAAAATAAAACTATTGATAAAGCAAAATAAATAGAGTAAGAAAAACTTATAAGAATATTTAAAGGAAATAATACAGAAGAGAAGTTAAGATTCAAGATAAAAAAAGATTATAAATTTTTAATTATTTAAAAAAAAATATACATGTGTGAGTAATAAATTATTGACAAGTATCCGAATTAAGACTATAATAAAAGTCTTAAAATAGAAACTGGGAGGTTATTGATAATGAGAATAGAAGAACAAATATCAGAAATTAATTTTATATTTAAAGAACTTGATAATATATATCATCAAATGGCAAAGCAGAATGATTTATCTGATTGTGCATTTTGGGTATTGTACATTTTATATGATGAACATAAATTATATTCACAAAGTAGTTTATGTGAAGAACTTTCTTACTCAAAACAAACTATAAATTCTACTATATTCAAATTAAAAAAAGATGGATTGCTGACGTTGCAAGTGGTACCAAAAACAAGAAATAGAAAAAATATTATTTTGACTGAGAAAGGAAATAAGATTGTTAATCAAGTTATAGGTAAAATAAAAGAAGTTGAATACAATGCATTTTCAAGGTTTAAAGAAAAAGATAGGAAACTTTATCTGAAGTTAAGTCGAGTACTTGTAGAGTATTTAAATGAGGAGTTTAAAAGATTAAGAAATACGGAAAGAGATGGGGGAATTTAGAATGGCAAAAAAAATTCAACTTTCTGATCACTTTTCTTACAAGCATTTAATACATTTTACATTACCATCTATCTTGATGATGATACTAACATCATTGTATACTGTGATAGATGGTTTATTCGTATCAAATTTTGTTGGAAAAATAGAATTTGCAGGTGTTAATCTTATATACCCGTTTATTATGATTTTAGGTTCGATTGTTTTTATATTTTCAACTGGTGGTAGTGCATTGGTTTCTATGATGCTTGGAAAAGGTGAAAAAGAAAAGGCAAATCAATATTTTACAATGATAGTAGTATTTGTAGGATTGATTGGGATTTTCATTTCGGTTTTTGGTATAGCATTTGTTAAGTTGATTGCAAATATGCTTGGAGCAAGTGCAGAAATGCTTAAAAGTTGCGTACCATATGGTAGAATTTTAATGGGATTTATACCAATCTTTATGCTACAGAATGTTTTTCAAAGTTTTTTAATCGTAGCTGAAAAGCCTAAAATAGGTCTATTTTCTACAATAATATCAGGTTTAACGAATATTATTTTAGATGCAGTTTTTATTATTTATTTTAAATGGGGAGTTGCTGGAGCAGCTTTAGCCACTGGCATAGGTTTTTTGGTAGGAGCCTTGATACCTGCTATTTATTTTGTAATCCGAAATGGGAATAAATTAAAATTTACAAAAGCAAAATTTGAGCTAAAAACAATTTTTAAGGTCATTATAAATGGATTATCAGAATTTGTAGGAAATGTTTCTAGTTCGGTAGTGAGTGTAATATTCAATTTCGAATTGATGATATATGTAGGAGAAAATGGAGTGGCAGCATATGGAGTTTTGATGTATATACAATTTATTTTCATGGCTATATTTTTAGGATATTCAATTGGAGTGTCACCTGTAATAGGATTTAATCATGGGGCAAATAATATAGATGAACTGAAAAATATATTCAAAAAAAGTGTATGGATTATGTTATTTTCTGGAATAAGTATGACTCTTATTGCAATTGTCTTAAAAACAAGTTTAGCAAAATTATTTGTTGGTTATGATATGGAGCTTATGGAAATTACGAAGCATGCCTTTTTAATATTTTCATTCTCATTTATGTTGCAGGGATTAAATATTTTTACTTCAGCTTTATTTACTGCCTTGAATGATGGAATCACTTCAGTAAAACTATCGTTTATTAGAACCTTTGGATTGCAATTACTATGTGTCTTGATTTTACCTATCTTCTTTGGATTAAATGGAATTTGGTTTTCTGTTGTGATAGCAGAAGTTCTTTCAGTCATTGTATCTATATTTTATATAGTATGCAAACGAAAAAAATATCAATATGTTTAGTGTATTCAGTATATATAGTCTTATAAAAAAACACTAGAAAATATATCTATATTTATTTTCACTATATAGTAGAAGGAATAGAGGATATGGCTAAATCTATATATCAATTAGAGGATTAGAGGATATTATCAATTCTGTGGAAAACGATATTGATGGAAAATTTTTTAGGTAGTTCCAGAATGACAAAATTTGGAGCTACTTTTTTTATTTAAAATATATTAATATATATTAAGGTCATTTTGTAGGAAAATTAAATTTTATTTTATAAATAAGTTTAATAAAAATATTATAGTAAAAGGAGAGTAAAATTTATGAAAAAGATTTTTTATTCTATATTTATTCCTTTTTTTGTCTTATTTTTATTTATATCCTGTGAAAAAAAAGAAGAAGAAAGTGCAGAAAATAAGATTAATAATGAAAAGCTATTGAGTTTTACAAAGAAATATTTAGATTTCTATGATGAGGAAGATAATATCTTTTTAATTCTGTCTTTTGAAAATAAAGATTTTTTAGAAGAAGAATTATGGAAAGAGATTCCTCAATTTGAAATTCAGGAAGCTGAAAAAACAGAAAAAAGGCTGAAAACTATACTCTAATAATCCCTTTAAAAGATGGTTATACCTATGAAATTAGAAAAAATGTGGCAAATAGTGATGAGTTTAAAACTCTCTTCTCAAAGGCATTAAAGAGAGGAGAAAGTCTTATTGTTAAAAATTGGGCTTCCCTTTATGAAAATGAATTGATTGTAAAAAAAGAAAATTCAGAGGAAGAAAGTTATAACTTCAATTACTATTCTTATGATGATATTCCTCTTTTTATTAATGTTTTTTGTAAAAATAGTGAGGAAATAGATGAAGAAATTTCTCAGAATATTCTCTCAAGAGAAGAAAAAAATATGAAAACATATATAAATGGTAAAGTAGATCTAAACCAAGATAATGTAGAAGAAGAAATTTCATTTATAAGTCAAGTCCCTGAAGAAGATATAGGAACGGATTCCAATAGTGAAACTGAAGCAAAACTTGTTATTAATAATAAAACTTTTGAATTTATTGATCTTCTTAGCTTAGCGGGTATAGAAGAAGGCGATCTTTATTGAATGTCACCAATTATTGATATGGAAATTTTAGACATGGATAAAAAAGATAACTATCAGGAACTGGTCTTTGTGATAGAAGGTAGTAGATATGCTCCTTCACTAGGAATTTTCCTTCACTATGATAAAAATAATTTAAAATATTTAGGAGCAATTAATCTACCATGGACAGATAATTTTACAACTTGTGTTGATAAGAAAAGTTCTGCTTTGAAAATTAAAGAATGGAATAATTCTTTAGGTTTTTCTTCTTTTCAAGAAAAATTATATTTTATTCAAGAAGGTAAACTTAAAGAGCAAGAAAATATCTCTGATATAAGAATTTTTGATAGAAAAGTTATAGGTATTGTGAAAAAAAATATTGAAGTATATAAAGGAAAAGATTTTGATGAACTTCTTTTTACTGCAGAAGAAGATAATTTACTTTTTGTATCAAGCAATTTCAAATCATGGTTAAAGGTAAAAAGTTTTAATACAGGAAAAATTGGTTATATTCATTTTCAAATGAAAGAAAGTGATTATGGAGAAGAATTATATTTCTATAAGCAAGAAGATTTAGATGGTATGACTTTCCAAGATATTTTTGATAATTTACCTTTCAATGAATAGGATGGAGGAAAATATACAAGAAAATGCTGGGTTCATAACTCTTGAAAAATCAAAAAAATCATTGCCTAAATATAAAGTAGAAGGTTTGGAAGTAGAAAATCTTGAAATAGAGGAGGAATTTATATCTGCTACAGGAAAAATGGATTTGGATGGAGATGGAAAGGAAGATGTAATTTTATTTAATGAGGATAGTTCCTTCGGATGGCTACGTGAAGTTACAAATTCTCTTGTCTTGAAGCAATCAGGAATCCTTAAAATAAATGATAAGAGCTTTGCTTTAGCATCTTTAAGTCCTTATGATCTAAGTATTGATAAACCTTATAGAATTTTAGATATAAATATTATTGATATAGATCCTAAGGATAAATATAAAGAAATTTTGCTTCAAATTGAAGATGTTGTATCTCCTAATTATAAATATTTAGTTCTTCATTATGAAGATAATGATCTATATCAAATCGGTGAAATAGATATAACCTCGCCTGAATATTTAAAAAATAGTGTAAACCAAGAAAATGCAAGCCTGGATACAAAATATCTTACTACAATAGGCTATATGGAATATGAAAAAGCTGTTTCTTATAAATTAAAAGATGATTTTTTCTTCATGGAAGAACTTGGCTTATCTGAACTTAATAATTATTCTACTAGAATAACAACTGCAGCAAATAAAGCTGTTAATATCTATAAAAAACCTGATTCTGATGAAATTTTATTTGTAGCTAAAGCGGGTCAAGAATTTATATTTTTAAAAACTGACAGCCATTCTTGGATTGAAGTAAAAGAATTTGAAAGTGGTGAAAAAGGGTATCTAAGATTTATAGAAAATGATGAAGGTTTTTCTTTTTACCAACAACAAGAACTTGGAGAAAGTTTTGAAGATGTTTTCTGGCCTATACCAGCACCTGAACCAGTAATGTAAATGAAGTTGAAAAAATTGTTAAAGAAATTAGAAAAGAATTTACAAATACCAATAGTGAAAAGAAATATACTGTAAAAACAATTCAAGGAGAAGGGGATTTTTATACTGAATTTTATATTAAAGATAAAAAAATTAAAAAAATCATATTTTACTATATGAATGTAAGTCAAGATATTGTAGATGAATACTATATAAAAGATTATAAAATTTATTTTCTATATTCAACATTAAAAACTCACTTTCTTGATGATTATGGAAAAGAAATTAAAAAGGCGAAATTGGAAGAAAAAAGATATTACTTTGATAAAAATCAGGAGCTTATCCGTTACATAGGACCTGATAAAAAAGTTTATGATAAAGATTCTATTCCAAAAGATTATATAAATGAAGCTGAAAATTACAAGACTATTCTTAAAGAAGATTTTCTTAAAAATAAAGTAATTTAATAAAAAATTAATTTTAATTAATATTGAAAAAAAGAGTGTAGAAAAATCTGTAAGCTATTAACAATAAAAATGGAGCTGTTGCAATATTTTAATTTTGCCTATATAGCTCCATTTCCTTATTTTTATTCTTTGTTACAAAAATTTAATTATAAAAAGTTAACAATGAAATTCTTTTAAAATGAAATTTTTTTAAATATACACGAGTTTTTATTTCCTTTAATTTTCTATTATTTTAAAAAACTAGTTATCATAAACAGATGGTAAATTAACTTTTAAACTTTTACTAACTCTCTCTACTACGGATTTCATTTCCTTATTTTTATTCTTAGGATAGCTAAATTGCAGTTTCACAAAAGATCCTGATCTTTCATTTAACATTACTTTTTCATAGTAGATAACATCATTTTTCAGATAAGAAATAACACAATAATCTTTTTTAAAGATATGATATGCTAACCCATTTGAATGTTCTTTTATACTATTATTATAATAAGTTTTTAAAGTTTCCAGTGAAGCTCCTATTCCATCAGCAGCATCTTCAGGAGATATAAAAAAGCCTCCAAATACACTTGAAGTGATGTTTTTGTCTGCTATAATTATTATTCCATCACCATTATCAGCCTCACTCTCTTCAAGATTTACTTCAATGTTTTCTACAGGGACATCTAAAGAATAACCAAAACGTGCATTATAATATTCTTTATATAATTTATTTTCCATACTATAACTTAAAAAACTGAAACAAAAAAGAATAAAAAAAGCTATTTTTTTCATATTTCCCCCTTATTTTCATAAAAATTTTACATAATATCATTACCACAAAATTCACACTTAGATGAAAAGCCTTTTCTTTTAAGAACTGTTGCTCCACAGTAAGGACAGTCAACTGATTCAGTTATAGTTTCATTTTTTTCCACTTTTTTCATTAAAATAACCTGTGGTTTTTCTCCAAATTCCAAAGAAATATTTTGAAAAATATGTTTTTCAATTAATTTTTTTATTTCTTTTGATACTTTTTTTTCATTTTTTTCAGTTTTAACTGCAAGTTCATTAAGACTGATATAACCATCAAAGTCTAATATAAATATACCATTATACATCATAGCTGCTCTCATTAAATTAAACTTTACAATATCTCTATAGACTAAAAAGATAAAAAATAAAGCTAAAGATAGATACAACCATAAACCATCTTTAAGCTGTGGTTCATCTGTAAAAGCTCCATAGATAGAAAAAAGAAAAATAAAGGCAAAAAATGAAAATATACCAATTCTTATTTTACTAAATAATAGTATCCTATTTAATTTTTTTTCATTTAAATACATTTCTTCCTCCCAAAATTATTATTTTATAAGATCTCCATCATCAAATACATCTCCACATTCTGGACAAAACTTAGGAGGTTTTGTTCCTAGCTTAGGTTCCCAACCACATTTATCACATTTATATTGTGGAACTCCTGCTGGTTTTGGTTTACCGCATTCCATACAGAATTTGCCTTTGTTTTCTTCTCCACATGAACAAGACCAAGTATTTTGTGCTTCAGGTTTTGCCTTTCCACATTCAATACAAAATTTGCCTTTATTTGTAGTTCCACATGAGCAAAGCCAACTCATTCCAGAAACAACCTCTTTTTTAGTTTCTGTTCTTTGTTCATTTTGATCCATTTGAAATAAATTTCCTATATTCATTCCACCTGCATTTGTTGCCATATTTAAGCCAGCAAACGCCATCATCGCTCCTGTTCCTGTATTTGAAGCTGCTAATTTCATAGCTTCTGATTGTGCTCCTACAAGTTGAGCTGCTGCCATACCTGGATTTCTAAAAATAGCTTTTGATTGAAAATCTTTCATTAACTTTTCATCTTCCTCAGAGGCTTTTATAGAATTGAAACCAAAAGATGTTATTTCAATACCATATCTTTCTCCCCAATTAGGTGCCAAAATTTCATTTAATGCCTCTACAAGCTCTGTAGTATGACCTGGCAAAGTACTGTATCTTATCCCTCGAACAGAAAGTTTACCAAAGGCTGGTTGAAGAGCTGTTAAAAGTTCACTTTTTAATTGTGAATCTATTCTATCTCTTGTGAATTCATTTTCTATATTCCCAGCAATATTTTTATAAAATAAAATAGGATCTACAATTTTATATGCATACTCACCGTGGCAACGAATTGATATGTCAATATCTAAACCTATATTTGTATCTAAAACACGAAAAGGTATAGGATTTGCAGTTCCATATTTATTTCCTAGTAATTCCTTTGTATTAAAATAATATATTCTCTGATCTTTTCCTGTTGAACCAGCCATTGTAAACCTTTTTTTAAAGGTTTTAAAACTTTCAGTGATTCCTTTTTTTAAGCCATCATAAAAAATACTTGATTCTGTAAAATTATCATATATAAATTCTCCAGGAGTAGATGAAAATTCAACAATAGCTCCCTGCTCAACTATCATCATACATTGTCCCTCATTAACTGTAATAATAGAGCCATTAGAAATAATATTTGAACTACCTTTATTATTTTCTTTATTTTTATTTTCACCTTTTTTTATTAAAACATTTTCTTTTAATGAAGGACAGTAAAAATATTCTCTCCATTGATCAGCTAGCACACTTGAAGCAACTTCTATTCCAACTCTTAAGATTCCCATAATAACCTCCTTAAATCTTTTACAAAAATTAATAGGTTCTAGTATTTATTATAAAAATTATTTTTTTCTTGGATAGATTCGAATCTATTATTATAATTAGTATCATATTATAACATATTATAGAAAAAGTTTGAATATTTTATACTTTGTTTTTCGATTTAGTAATATTTTTATTTAAATTTTTTCTAATATAAAAAAGCTAAATAAATTTAATAATTCATTTAGCTCAATAGTCTTATTTTTATGGCTGGGGTGGCTGGATTCGAACCAACGCATAACGGAGTCAAAGTCCGTTGCCTTACCGCTTGGCGACACCCCAAATGGTCGGAATAGCAAGATTCGAACTTGCGACCCCCTGCTCCCAAGGCAGGTGCGCTACCGGACTGCGCTATATTCCGTCTGACAACTTAACTATAATAGCATGCAAAAAAAAATATGTCAATAATAAAATTTTGATTAATATTTATATTTTAAGTTTTCATATTCTTGAATTAAATTAAAAATATATGGTAGAATAAAATAATATTTCAAAATCAAAAAAATCTCTTAAGGAGGAAAAATGGAAAATAAAGAAAAAGCAATTAGTCTTTTTAAATACATAATGGAACTATATGCTCAAAAATATCCAGTTATAAATGATATTGCAAAACAGGAGTGGATAAAATTTATCTCAGATATTCCACTTAAAAGTAAGTATATAAATTTAAATTATATGGATAGAGGTTTAGAAGAGAGCGAAGCGTTTAATTCAGATAGAGCAATTCTATTAGAAGTAAAAAAACCAGACTTTGAAAAAATACCAACATTACCTAAAATTTTAGAGGGATGGATTAATGATGATTGGTACGACTATAATAAAAAATTGGAAAAAGTTGAAAAAAAACCAAAGAATGTTGAAGAAACTATAGAGGATTTAAAAGATTTTGAAAAATTTGAAGATAAAAAGACTAGAATAGAGAGCTTTGAAAAATTTTATTTAGAGAGAGAACAATGGGTAGAAAGACAAAAATTAATAGAAGCAACTCGTAAATTGTTCAATGAACTCTATTTAAAATATACAGATTTGGATAGAGATTCAGAAATTTTAGAACTCATGGTAGGGCAAGGAATAATGGAGTGTGAAAGTCTTGCTAATAAAAAAGTAAGACATCCTATTTTAATGAAAAAAGTTTCAATGGACTTTGATGCATTAAATAATGTAATTAGAATAGTTGACACAGATTCAGAGCCTGAAATTTATACTATGTTATTACAAACTATAAATTTTATAAATCACTCAGCCGTTAAAAATTTAAAAGAGGTACTTTTAGAAAATTTTTATCATCCACTAGATAGAATAGAAAGTCCAAATTTTTTAAAAACTTTAGTACATAGTTTAGATTCTAAAAGTAGTTATATTGAAAATATAGAGGATAAAATCAAAACGGATGACAGACTTATTGTATATAACAATCCAGTATTTTTTATCAGAAAAAGAACTAGTGGAGTTGTAAAATCAATAGAAGAAATAATTAGTCAATTGGAAGAAACAGGAGAATTAACAGGTCCTCTTTTAAATTTGATAGGAGAAAATGTTTCACAATATACAGAAATAAAAGAAATTCAGGATATAAGTGAAAGTTTATCAGCCATAAGTGGAGAAGATAGAAAAATTTTGTTTTCTAAGGAAGCTAATAGAGAACAACTTGAAATTGCTAGAAGAATTGAAAATTATAATGCCGTTCTAGTGCAAGGACCTCCAGGAACTGGAAAAACACATACTATAGCTAATTTGATGGGTCATTTTTTGGCACAGGGGAAAAATATACTTGTTACAAGTCATACTAAAAAGGCTTTATCAGTGGTAAAAGAAAAACTAAGCCCAGAATTACAAAATTTATGTGTTTCAGTTTTAGATGATAATAATAAAGATATGGAGAGATCGATTGATGGAATAACAGAATATATTTCTTCACATTCTGCCTCAGATTTAGAAAAAAATATAGAGGAACTTAAAAAACAAAGAGATAGTATTTTTAATGAATTAGATGAGGCACGTAGGGAAATCTTTTCTATAAAGCATAAAGAATTTGAAAATATAATTTTTGAAGATGAAAGCTATACAGCCTCACAAGCAGGAAAATTTGTGTATGATAATAAGGAGAATTTATCATATATTCCTGGAAAAGTAAATTTAGCTAAAGATTTTCCACTTAGTGAGAATGAACTAGCTTATCTTTATAAAACTAATGAATTTATAAGCCAGAATGAAGAAAAAGAATTGGGGACTTCACTTCCAGAACCAGATTTTATAATTAAGCCAGAAGAATTTGAAATTTTGTTGATGGAACAATCTTCACTTTTAGATGAAAATCGTGAAATATTAAACAATTTAAGAGTTAAGAATTTTGAAGTTGACTATGCTAATAAAATGTTAAAAATAGCTGGAAAAAATTTTTGTAAGAAATACGATGATTTAAGGTTAAAAGAATTAAAAAAATATCTTGAAGAAAATAAAATAGAAACTTCTAAAATAGAAGAATGGCAAATATATTCAATTTTAGATGGGAAAAAAGGAGGAGGCTTTAAAGCTATTTGGTTATCCTTAGCTCAAAAAATAGAAGATTTATATAAATATTCAGGTGATACAGCTCTTCTACTTATAGGAAAGACTATAGAAGCTAAGCTTGTAAAGTCAAAGCAAACTCTCCAAAGCCTTGATGAAATGAGAGAGCATTTATCAAAAGGTAAAAAAATAAATTCTTTTAGCTTTTTTAAACCAAAAGAATGGATGGAAATTTATGAAAAAGCTCGAATCAACGGTAACACAATTGAAACAGTAGCTGATTGTGAAGCCTTGATAGCCTTTTATAATTTGCAAATGAAGCGTGAAGAACTTTCAAAGCTATGGTATGAATTAATTGAAAAAAAAGGAGGGCTAAGTTTTAAAAATTTTGGAGAGGAACCTGAGCATACTGCAATAAACTATGTAGAAAAAATTAAAAATTCTGTAAATTGGTATAACGAAATCTATCCTAAAATACAAAATTTAATTGAAATAGCAAATTTAGATAGTAGTATATTGATAGAGAAAAAAAGTTTTTCAAATCTTATTGAGGAAACAAGCGGGCTTATAGAAAATTTTTATTTCTATTTACCACAGTGCATTGATATATTAATAAATATCAATTCAAATTCTACTAATCTCTCGAGTAAATATGAAAAAACTATTGAATTACTGGAAGAAAAATCTTTTACAAATTCATCATTATGTAAAAATTTAAAAGTTGCATTACTAGATAAGGATATTTTAAAGTATAAAGAATTACACGCAAGACTTGCAGAACTGTACTCAAAGAATTCTTTTATAATTGAAAGAGAAAAGCTGATATCATCTATTATGACTGTAGCACCTGAATGGGCAGAATTAATAAAAAATCGTATAGGTATTCATGGAGAATCGAGACCACCTGAAAATATAAAAAAAGCATGGAAGTGGAAGAAATTTTCCAGTGTACTTAATGAGATAATAGCTATACCTTTTGAAGAGTATCAATATAAAGCTGTAAATTTAAGTAAAGAGTTAAAAAAAGTTACAGGAAAACTAGTTGAAAACTTAGCTTGGTTACAATTATTAAATAGAATAGAAAAAGATATTTCACAAAAACAAGCCTTGCAGGGATGGAAATTAACTGTAAAAAAAATTGGAAAAGGAACAGGAAAAACAGCACCAGCACTTAGAAAAGAAGCAAAAAAATTAATGGCAAAATGTCAAACTGCAGTTCCTGCATGGGTAATGCCTGTAAATAAAGCACTTGAAAGTTTAGATCCTAAGACAAATAAATTTGATATTGTAATTATTGATGAGGCAAGTCAATCTGATATTTCTGCTCTTGCTATTTTATATCTCGCAAAGAAAATAATTATAGTTGGAGATGATGAGCAAGTTAGCCCATCAGCAGTAGGTTTAGATGTAGATAAAATGACTAATTTATCTAATATGTTTATTAAAGGAATAATACCAAATGCACATCTTTATGATATGAAATCTTCATTGTATGATATAGCAAAAACGACTTTCCCATCTCTTATGTTAAGAGAACATTTTAGATGTGTGCCTGACATAATAGGTTATAGCAATAGATTATCATATGAATATAAGATAAAAGCTTTAAGAGATGACAGCTTAGTACCAATAAAACCAGCAACTGTTTCATATTACTTAAAGAACGGTTTGAGAAATGATAAACAAAAAATAAATGAAAAAGAAGCAAAAACAATAGTTGCACTTATGCTCGCATGTATGGAATTTGAAGAATATAAAAATATGACTTTTGGTGCAATATCACTTTTAGGAGATGAACAGGCAAATAGGATAAATCACTTAGCTTTGGAAAAAATAAAACCTCTTGATTTTGAAAAAAGAAAAATTTTATGTGGAAATGCTTCGCATTTTCAAGGAGATGAAAGAGATGTGATTTTTATTTCACTTGTTGATAGTAATGAGGGAGATAGTCCTCTTCGAATTACAGGAGAAGGTGTTGGAAAAGCAATGAAGCAAAGATATAATGTTGCTGCTAGTCGTGCTAAAAATCAATTATGGGTAGTTCATTCTTTAGATATTACAAAAGATTTAAAGATAGGAGATATACGAAAAGACTTGATTGAATATGTAATGAATCCTGAAAGTTTTGGAGAACAGATAGGAAGTCGAGAAAAAAAGATAGAATCTCAACTAGAAGTTGCAATAGCAAAGGAATTAAAAGAGCAAGGTTATAATATAGTTCAAGATTGGCGAGTAGGCTCATATCGTATAGATATGGTTGTTACTTATGGAGCAAAAAAAATTGCTATAGAATGTGATGGAGATCTAAATAATAGCGGTAAAGACAGCATAAAAGAAGATATGGAACGCCAAACTATTTTAGAAAGACTTGGTTGGAGATTTATACGTGTTCGAGGAAGTGAATATTATAGTAATCCTGAAGAGACTATAAAGAAAATTATAAGGGAACTTTCAGAGTTTGATATAAAAGCAGAAAAAATTGATGAAACACATCCAAAAAATCTTTTAAAGGAAAAACTTGTAAAAAGGGCTGAGGAAATTTTAAAAGAATGGGAGATGGAAAAGGAAGTATTATAAGATAAAAAGGGACTATTTCATGTTTAAAGAGAAATAGTCCCATTTTTTTTATT
>NZ_JAUMYY010000008.1 GCF_030528405.1 Fusobacterium sp. | reverse complement strand
AGATTTAAAAATCTACACAAAATTAAGGAGGTAAATAAATGTTCAGAATATTTACAAAAGAAAAAAAGAGTAAAGAATTATTTAACATAAATTTAACAAAAGAAGAAGTTAGGGAATTGATGCATGATAATTTATTTTTAGATTATCCGCATATAAAAAAAGAAGATTGTATAGTTATAGAGAGAGAGGAACCTTTTAAAAATCCGACATTTGCCGATGGAATTATAAGAGAAATGACAAGAGAAGAACTTGTTGAAAATGATATTTTAATTCCACTTGAATTAGGAGAAAAAATAGTTGATAAAAAAATTATAAAAGTTCCTAAGCCCGATGATAAAAATTACTGGAACTGGGATGGAGAAAACTGGGTTTATGATAATGATCAAGAGAAAAAGGAATATTTTAACAGAATAGATGAAATAAAAGCTAAATCACTTGCCTACGGATTTGATTATAAAATTAATGGTCAAGAGCACAGACAGAGGTGTCGTGACAAAGACATAGCTCTTATGGCAGCTTCATTAATAGAATTAATTGCAGAAAAATTAATAGGGAACGATAAAGCTACTTCTTTTTGGTATTTTGAAGATAATTACGAATGGGAAGTAGATTTAAAAACTTTAACACTCTATGCTAGATATGGAAAAACATTCACTACAAGTGTATACAAAACAGAAAACTATTTTAAAACTCAAGTCATAGCTAAAAAATTATCAGAACAAGAATTTGAAAACAAAAGAAAGGAAATTCATAATGAGCTTGTTAAGGGCTCTTAAATTTCTTTTTGATATAAAATATCAAAGAATAGTTTAAAACGATTTTTAAAAGCAAAATAAAAGAAATTAAAAGCTATAAAGTAGTATCTTAAGTTATTTTAAGATGAAAAATCCAATTCTGAAAGGAGGTGAAGGATATGAAAGTAGCTTTAATTATAGGTCATAATCCTCGTGGACAAGGCTCTTATAGTTCTCATTTAGAAAATTCAGAATATAATTTCTGGAGAGAAGTGTGTAACTCAATTAATACTATAAATGATAGTATAGATATATATTGTCGTGAAGCAAAAACAAATTATATTGAGGAAATGAAGCCTGTTATAAAAGAAATAAACAATCATAACTATGATTATTGTCTTGAACTACATTTCAATGCTCATAAAAATGAAAATGCTAAGGGATGTGAATGTTTAGTACATAAGAATAGTAAAAAAGGTAAAGAGATAGCTTTATCTTTTTTAGAAAAGTTGAATATAACATTTGATATTCCAATACGACAAAAAAATACAAAAGGATTAATTGAGGTAGAAAATAGTAAAACTAGAGGTGCATATGGAATTTGTAATACAAAACCTCCATATGTGTTAATAGAACCTTTTTTTGGAACTAACGTAGAGGCTTTAGAATTCAAGGATTCGAGAGTTATGGCAAGATTTATAGTAGATTTTATAATGGGATTTAAATTTAAGGAGGAAAAAAATGAAAGAAATTTTAAATAATATATATGCTTATTTGGGGAATTTCACAATGGAAGAATGGTTATGGATGTTAGGAGCTTTAATAGGAATTTTATACATACTTTATAATAGAAAAAAATATGTTGAACTCTTTGATAATTCAGTCGTTATGGCTGAAACATCTTTTAATCATGGTGATAACTTGAAAAAGTTGGAAGCAGCAATAAAATTTGTAAGAGAAAGAACTGCAAATTTACCTTTTGTAGCAAGATTTATCATAATTAAATTTATATCTAAAAAAAGAATGGTAGATCTAATAGAAAAATCACTACAAAAATTCTCTGATGTGTTCGGTACAGGTAGAAAAGTAGACATAAAAGGGAATGAGGCTGATGGAGAATAATGTTAAATTAATTGTAGATGGAGATAGTTTTATATTGCTGGAAAGTTATAGTAGAAGAATTAATAACTTTTCTATTATAGTTCCTAAAAATTTTAAAACTGATCTTGCTTCGATACCAGGACCAGCTCGAATTTTTTTCAAAACTTTTGGCAAATATACTAATGCAGCAGTAGTCCACGACTTCTTATATTCTGAACTCAATGCAACAGGAATAAATAGGTTTCTTGCCGACAAAATTTTTCTTTATATAATGAGAGAAGATGGAGTTTCAAAAGTAAGTAGCTCACTTATGTATAGGGCAGTCAGAAGCTTTGGGGAGCTGTCATGGAAGAAAAAAATAAAAAACGAAGGATATAAAGAACAAGCACTTATAGATAAAACTATAGAAGCTCAAAAATATTATAAACAGTGGAATAGAATATTAAAACTAGACTAAAGGGAGCTGATTGGATGCTACAATTGATTATACAAATATATCAGTTAGCCAAACATTATTTGATGATGCTAGGAAGTAGCTTGCTAGCTATCTTAATTTGGGCAATAGGTGGCTTTGATGTACTAATAAAGGCATTATTATTTCTAATGACATTAGATTATGCTACTGGAGTTTGGATAGGCTACCGGACAAAGACATTAAATAGCACAAGAGCATACAAAGGACTTGAAAAAAAAATAATGGTTTTAATCATTATATGTTGTGCTACAGTTATAGAAAAATTAATGCCCAAAATGGGGATAAGAATAATGGTAGGAATATTTTATTCGGCTACAGAAATATTAAGTGTTATTGAAAATGCTGCTAAACTAGGTGTTCCTTTCCCTGAAGCATTAAAAAAAGCTCTCGAGCAGTGCAAAGGAAATCAATGTACTAATTTAACTTCAGATAAAAAAGTTGATAAAAAAATAGATATAGATGAAAAGATGAAATAAAAATTAATGGGTAGGTGAGAGCCTACCCTCTTTTTTTATTTCTTATAAAAAATTTTTTAATTATTTTTTCAAAATTCTCTATAAAACGTTGAAAATAAAAAGAAAAAAATTTAAAAAAAGTGTTGACATAACTATATAGTTATGATATTATATAGTCAAGATAAGAGATTAAAGGAGGAATAAAAATGAAAAGAGAAGTAATGAAGAAAGCTTGGATGTTAATGAGAAAAGGATATAATAAAAATTTTGCAACTTGCTTAAAAGCTGCATGGGCACTAGAAAAAAGAGTAAGAAAAGTTTTTTCTGAAACTTCTCTTGATAGAGATGAATTAAACAATATGATGAAATTTAACAAAGCTTTTAAGCATTCTGCTAATAAAAGCAATATATCAAGAAATGTTATTTATCAAGGTCAAGGAATTGAAAACTATAGAGATTTCAGACTTTGGGCAGTAGAAGGAAGAGCAAGAGTTTATGTAGAAAGATATATAGATAATATATTTATAGAAAAAATGTACACTGAAATAAAAACAATATAAAAAATAATATAAAAAGGAGTGAGATTTATGAAAAAATTAAGTTATTTGGATTACGAGGAAGGAATAATAAAATTCTCGTCTAAGGAAGATGAGGAAATATGCCTAAAGCATTGGAAAGATGAAAATAAACTTTCTGTAGACGAATTTGGAAGAGTCTACAATGAAGGTGGACAGTATATTGCTGACGTTGGGTTTATAAGTGAAGATGAAGAATAAATAACTTATTATACAGAAGAGAGTTGTTTTACAACTCTCTTCTGAAAGGAGGTACATGGGAAGAAAAGGATACAGCACTTCTGAAAAACAAGTTGCTGCTAATAAAAGAAACCTGGAGAAAAATCCTATTGCGAGAGTAAAGCAAAGAAAGTTTAATGCTAAATCTCAAGCAAAAAAATATATTCTTGAACTCGCCGATAAAGATGAGTTAAAGGAAGTTCAAGAATGGATTGACTCCAGGAAATAAAAAATTACCTAATCTAGGAATAATTTCAAGAATTTTAAAGAAAAAGACCTGGGAAGAAATTCTTATAAAAATAGATAGAATAGAAATTCAGAAAACATTTATAAAAGAAAAAATGAAAAAAGAATATATTGAAATATCTGAAAAACTTAATAAGCAATATGGTGCAAGCATCCCTGACATAAAAAGATATTCAAAATATAGCGTAACTTCATTTTATTTTGTCTTTAGAGGAATGGAGGGTTTAAGAAAAGAATGTAATTTTGAAAATCCTTATCTTAAATCAAAACTTAATTATAACGAAATTAAAAAAACTGCTATTGAATTGTTTAAGCAGTATGGAGAATTATCTAAAACTGATTTAACAAAATTGTTAAAGGAAAAAGAAATTTCAATAGAATCTATATTTAAAGCTTTTAAAGTTATGAATATGAGAAATTTATATAAAAAATTAAAGGAAGAAGGATAGTGTAAGATAATATTAAGAATGATTAAGATAGATATAATAGTGTAGTAGTTATCTAAAAGTAAAAAAATATATTAAACGGATAAAAAAACAATAAACAGATGATTTTATAGCGAGTTCAAATCCCTCTCTCACCGCCATAAAATCTTTATTTACCAATGCTTTTTTGAAAGTAAAAAAATATTTTGACAGGGAGTGGCAGGGTGAAAACTTGTAATATCCTTGAATTTAAGGAGAGTTATATCTTTTTTATAGCTCTTTTTTTTATTTTGAAATTCAGGTTCTATACTTTTAAGTGTTGATATTTTACCATCAACACTTAAAAGTATAGAACCGAAATAGAACAGTCTATAAAAGATATAGATAATAAAAAGAAGTAAAAAAGTTAATTTACTTCTTTTTTATTTGTGAAAGAAATAAAATTTTTTGTTTGGTATATCCATACGAAGGTGGTATAATAGTTTTTAAGAAAGGGTAAAGATTTTATTAAAACTTTTTTCCTTTTTAAAAAATATAAAAGGAGTATAGGTATGAAAGAGAATAAAACAGAGAAAAGAAGAGAACAATACGAAAAAAAATTAGGTATTTTCTTAAAAAAAGTTAGAACTAAGAGAAAATTATCTCTAAGAGTTGTGGGAGAGAAAGCAGATATGAATTTTACATATCTTTCTCACCTTGAAACACATAATCGTGAAAAAGCAAAATTGCCAAGTGTAGAAATATTAAATAAACTTTTTACAGTATATAAGTTAGATTTAAAAGAAAGAGTAAAGTTTTTAGAAATTTACTTTAATTTAGTTATACCAGAAATATATATATACAATTTAAATACTGATAAAATCAAGGATATAATTAAGATTTTAGAGGCTTAATGGTTCTGTTTATCAGAAAGTTTAGTAACATTCTTTAAAAGCAACTTCCAATACTTTTTAAATTTGTTATACTTAATTATATAAGCTGGTGTAAAAATATAAAATATATGTTACAATTGATAAATAATAAAATTTTTTTAAAGGAGAAGTATGAAAAAAATAATATTTTATATGTTACTTATGATGATAGGAAAATTTACCTTTGCAGTTGTAAATACTCATCAACCAGGGTCAGCAGCATGGCATAATTATAATAATATGTTATGGGGTCAGTTAGAGTATGATAGGCAACAAAGAGAACAAGCTGCACAGAACTCTCAATTTCCACCTCAACAAGCTATGGAAACTTATATTAACAGGTCTGTATTTGTTTGGAATGATGAAACAGGAAAGGCTTTTTATCTTCCATGTGGACAGGAGAAAGAAGGCTGGGGTGCAAAGAGAGCAGTTGTGAATAGAGCTAAAAAAATTTTTTTTGAAATCCATGGAGAGAAGTCAAATAGACATATTGATTGGGATTGTAGTTTTGCTGTTATTACAATGGGAATTGGTAATAAAAGTGGAAAGATAGAAGCTTTTGTTGATAACGACATAAGAAAGTGGGTAAAAAAATATGGAGGAGATGATCCAGATTTTAAAGTAAAAGTAGAAAGGGATGCATTAGATTATTGTGAATCGCAAGCCTATAATTGTGAGCTTATATATGAACTTGGTGATTTCGGTGAAAAATAGTTGAAAGTTGTAAAATGGACTGGAAATAGTCAGTTATATGAAATGGTAAAAGAACTGAATGATAAAATATATATGGTTGGTCATAAAGCAATAAATAACGAAAAATCTACAAGAGATATGGAATCGCTTGAAGAACACAGAAGGATTATTGAAGCTTTAAAAAATAATGATATCCTTGCTGCTAAAAACCTTATGATTCTTCATATAGTAGAAACAAGAAGGAATTTAATAAAAAATTTTTTATAATTTAAAATTTTTTTCTTTAAGAATAAATAATTATTTAATAAAATTGATAAGAGATAAATAAAATTCTATCCTTTAATTTGCAAGTTAAGGCATTTATCTTAATAAGAAAAGGTTTATTTATCTCTTTTTTGCATATAAAAAAGGTGTTGATAGATAAGAAATATAATCTGTCAACACCTAAAGTATATATTAGATTTCTTATTAGTAACAAGAAAATTTAATATGCCATTTTTAAAATTTGGTATATTTCTTCTTTAGTTAAAGGATATGCATAGCCAATATCTTGTCTAATAGCAAGCTCAGCAATTTTTTCTAGAGAAGATTCTTTAACTCCAACTTCACTTAATCTTGTTGGTGCTCCTATCTTTTTCCAGAAACTTTGTAATGCCAAAGCACCCTCTCTTGCAACTTCTTTGTCTGACCTATTTTCGCCGTTTATTCCCATAATATTTATAGCAAAATCTTTTACTCTAGTTACATCTTTATTCAAAATATGTAAAATCCAATTAGGCATTATGATTGCAAGACCTTCACCATGAGGAATATCATATATTGCACTGACTGCATGCTCTATTCTATGAGTTCCCCAATCTCCTACTACTCCTAATTCTAAAGAATTATTCAGAGCCATTGTAGCAGATAACATAAGTACAGAACGGGCATCATAGTCATCTGGCTTTTCTAGAGCTAGAGGAGCGTATTTCATAATAGTTTTCATTGCCCCTTCTATAAAAGTATCAAGCAAAGGATTATGTTCTCTATTAAAATATTGCTCAAGTAAGTGGCTCATAGAGTCTACAACACCATTTACAGTTTGATTTTTAGGAACAGTAAAAGTATATGTAGGATCCAATATTGAAAATTTTGGATAAGTTAAAGAGCTTCCCCAACCAAGCTTTTCTCCAGTTTCTAAATTAGTTATCACACTACCTGAATTCATTTCAGAACCAGTAGCTGCAATAGTTAGTATTACACCAAAAGGGAGAGCTTTTTTAGGTCTATGTTTAGCTATAACAATATCCCAAGCATCCCCTTCATAAAAGCTTCCAGCAGAAATTAATTTCACACAATCTATAGTACTTCCTCCACCAACAGCAAGTATGAAGTCTATATTATTTTTCTTTATAATTTCTATAGCTTTTCTAGCGGTAGAAACTCTTGGATTTGGTTCTACTCCTCCAAGCTCAAATATTTCAAAATCTTTTAATTCCTCTTGGATTTGCTCATATATACCATTTCTTTTTATACTTCCTCCACCATAAACAAGTAAAACTTTTCTACCGTACTTTGATACCTCTTTTGCTAAAGATTTAATTTTTTCTCTTCCAAAAATTAATTTTGTAGGGTTTTGATATATAAAATTTTTTATCATAGTTTAACCTCCTTTTCCTATATGTATATTTTACAACAAATTTTGAAACTTTCAAAATATAAAAATTTTTTAGTATTGACTTTTTTTTGATAAAAATATACCCTATATTTATACTGGAGGAGAAAACATGAGAAAAATTAAATTTACTCTTATCTTTTTACCCTTAATTCTGGGTGTATTAATTTATTTATTATATAGAAGTAGGAATCTCTTCTACTATAATTTAATACATTTTTTAGATATGAATGGTTATGTCATTTTGGCTAGAGAGGCAGCTTGGCTATATAGAAAATTATTTCCAACCTGGAGTATATACTCCTTACCTGATGGATTATGGCTTTTTTCTACAGGAGCTGCTTTTTTATTATGTAGAAACAATTATTTAGTTCATTGTGTTTGGTTTAGCTGTATATACATATTAATGATAGTTATTGAATATGTACAAAAGTTCTATGGTGGACATGGAACTATGATAGGTACCTTTGATAAGAAAGACATAATGACCTTCACTATTGCCTATATTTCTATAAATATAGTTGCTTTTATTTTAAGAAAGTTGGACAAAAACTATAGATACAAGATGACATTAAAAGCTGAAATAATAGAAAATTTTTATTATTCTTTTATATTTTTGTTATTGGGGATATTGCCTAGTATGTTATAAAATAATTTACGAAGTATTATATAAAATTTTAAAATATAGAAAATTAATTCATAATTTAACTCTTGTTCTGATTCTTGCAATAAATTATATTATTATTTATAATAGAATTAAAGTAGAACTTGTTTTCAATTATAGGGAGGAAAGTATGAGTAATTCATTTTATGCAGTTATTGATAAGGAAGCTTTAAAAAACAATATCGAATATTTAAAAAATTTTAAAAATAAGGATATTCTTCCAGTTATCAAAGCAAATGCTTATGGACATGATATTTTTTTGATTGCAAAGTTATTATATGATTTAAATGTTAAAACTTGGGCTGTTGCTCGTTTATCTGAAGCTTTAGGCTTAATTGAATACTTTAAGACTTTGAGTATAGATGACTTTAGAGTTTTAGTTTTTGAAAGTATAGACAACTATAAAGTTTTGAATGAAAATAAAAATATTTATCCATCTATTAATAATCTTGAAGAGTTTAAAAATGCTCTTGCTAATAATATAGAAACAGAGAGAATGTCTTTAAAAATCGATCTTGGATTTGCAAGAAATGGCATTTCTGAAAATGAAATAGAAAGTTTAAAAAAATTGGCTAAATTTAATGATTGGAAATTTTTTGGAATTTTTTCACACTTATTTTCTGTCGAATATGAAAATGGCTTTAATGTTATAAAAAAATTTACCAATATTGTAAATAGTCTTGGAAAAAATAAGTTTTCTATCATACATTTACAGAATGCTGCTGGAATATATAATTATGATATAGAAATAGTTACGCATCTTAGGACAGGAATGCTTGTTTATGGTTTACAGGAACCTGGATACTATGATACAAATTTAAAACCTGTTTTATTTGAACTTACAGGGAAAGTTGATACAGTTAAATATGCAAATGAAATTGACTATGTAGCATATGAAACTTTAGAGAGCGTAGATGCCTCTACTACTAAAATAGCAAAAATAAAAATTGGCTATGGTGATGGCTTCCCAAAGTGTAATAAAAACACTTATTGTTTAATAAATAAAAAAGAGTATAAAATATCTCAAGTAACTATGGACAACACTTTTATAGAAGTTGATGATAAGGTAAAAGTAGGAGATAGAGTGCAACTTTATCATAGACCAAATGAATTAAAAGCAAAAACTGGCTGTGGAGCTCTTGAGTTATATATTGCTCTTTCTCCACTTAGAATAAAAAGAGTTTTGAAAGGTGAATTGAATACAGATGATTAAACTATTTTTAAAATCTATTATTATAGGAGTAGCAAATATAATTCCTGGTGTTTCTGGAGGAACAATAGCTGTTTTGCTTAATATCTATGATGAATTAGTTGAAAAAATTGGAAATTTTTTGGATGTTGATTTTAAAACAAAAATTGACTATGCAAAATATTTAATAGTTGTCATAATAGGTGCCTGTGTTGGAATTTTATTATTTGCTAATATAATAAAATTTTCTATTACAAATTATCCTAGATTTACATCTCTTGTTTTTTCATTACTTGTAATACCATCTATTCCTTTTATTGTAAAAGGTTTAGATTATAAAAAAAAGAAAAATTTACTTGCTTTTCTCTTTGGAATTATATTTATGCTAATCTTTGTTTTTTTAAGCATCAAATACCCTAAAGAAACTAGCTCACCAATTATTTACACTGTATCTGATATTGGTTGTTTTGGTCGTTCATATTTAATAAAAATATTTATTTGTGGTTTAATTGCAGCAGGAGCAATGATAATACCAGGGATTTCAGGTTCACTATTACTTCTGATGTTAGGAGAATACTATAATATTGTTGCTTTTATAAGTAATTTTACTATTCAGCCTCTATTATTTTTAGGCTTAGGAGTTGCCACTGGATTAGTTCTTTTCTCAAAAATGATAGATTTTTTATTAAAAAATTATAGAGAACTTACTTTATTTTTTATAACAGGTATAGTTACTATGTCTGTTATTCAAATTTGGATTAATATATAAAAATTTCTATGATTTATTTAAATAAGGAAGAATATTTTTTTTGTACTGCACCCTCAATCTTGTTCAATGTTAGGAGTGCAGTACAATTTATTTTATCATTTTTAACTAATTTTCAGAATTTTCTCTAAAAAAATTAAAAAATTTATAGGTAAATATTAAAAAATATGTTTTTATTGAATTTATTTAAGAAAAATATAAAAAATGTGGTATAATATTATGCTTATACATAGATTAAGGAGAGTGTAAAATGTTTGATAAATTAGATGAAGTTGTTGCTAGATATGAAGAATTAAATCAAATGCTCGTAAGCCCAGAGATTCTTGCAGATTCTAAAAAAATGATTGAATGTAATAAAGCAATAAATGAAATTACTGAAATAGTAGATAAGTATAAGGAATATAGAAAATATGTAGATGATATAGAATTTATAAAAGAAAGTTTCAAGACAGAAAAAGATCCTGATATGAAGGAAATGTTGCAGGAAGAATTAAGAGAAGCTGAAGAAAAGATTCCTGAAATTGAAAATCAATTAAAAATATTATTACTTCCTAAAGATAAAAATGATGATAAGAATGTTATTGTTGAAATAAGGGGGGGAGCTGGAGGAGATGAGGCAGCATTGTTTGCTGCGGACTTATTCAGAATGTACTCTAGATATGCAGAGAGAAAAAAATGGAAGGTAGAAATCATTGAAAAACAAGAAGCAAGTGGACTAGGAGGCTTAAAAGAAGTAGCTTTTACGATAATAGGTTTAGGTGCTTATTCAAGACTAAAATTTGAATCAGGTGTACATAGAGTTCAAAGAGTACCTGAAACAGAAGCTTCGGGTAGGATTCATACTTCTACTGCTACTGTTGCAGTTTTACCAGAGATAGAAGATGTTCAGGAAGTTAAGATAGATCCTAAAGATTTAAAAATTGATACATATAGATCAGGGGGAGCTGGAGGACAGCATGTAAATATGACAGATTCTGCTGTAAGAATTACTCATTTACCTACAGGTGTTATAGTACAGTGTCAAGATGAAAGATCTCAATTAAAAAATAGGGAGAAGGCTATGAAACATTTAGCATCTAAACTTTTTGAGATGGAACAAGAAAAACAAAGATCTGAGGTAGAAACAGAAAGAAGGTTGCAAGTGGGTACAGGAGATAGAGCCGAGAAAATTAGAACTTATAATTTTCCACAAGGAAGAATAACTGATCATAGAATAAAATTAACTGTGCATCAACTAGAAGCTTTTTTAGATGGTGATATAGATGAAATGATAGATGCGCTTATCACTTTTCACCAAGCTGAGCTTTTATCAGCATCCGAAGAATAATACTTTTGATTCTTTTTTAAGTAAATTGTGAATATGAGGTAAAAAATGAATTTATTAGAGATATTAAAGTTTGCTGAAGAGTATTTGAAAAAATACTCTTTTTCAAAATCACGCTTGGAAGCAGAAAAATTAGTTTCCTATGTTTTGAACTTAGAGCGTATTGCTCTTTATCTTCATCATGAAAGAAAATTAGAAGAAGAAGAAAAATCTAAGATTAAATATTATTTAAAGAAAATGACAAGTGAAAATAAAAAATTTGATGAAATAAAAGAGGAAAAGAAAAACTTTAAAATAGAAAATTTAGAGATACTAAAAAAATCTATCGACTATTTGGAAAAATTTGGAGTTATTAATGCTAAACTAGAGACTGAATATATCTTTTCAGATGTTTTAAATATCAATAGAAATATTTTAAATCTTTCTATTTCCCGAGAAATATCAGAGGAAAATAAAAAAAAGATAAAAGATATGCTTATAGCACGAGCTAAAAATAGAGAGCCCTTACAGTATATTTTAGGAGAATGGGCTTTCTATGGTCATAATTTTAAAACTGATAAAAGAGCTTTAATTCCAAGAGCAGATACTGAGATTTTAGTGGAACAATGTAAATTGTTAATGTATGATAAAAATTCTTGTGACATATTAGATATAGGTACAGGAAGTGGAGCAATTGCCATAACTTTAGCTAAAGAACTCCCTAATTCTAAGGTTATAGGATTGGATATAAGTCAAGAGGCTCTTGAGCTTGCAAATGAAAATAAAATTTTAAATAAAGTTGAAAATGTAGATTTTATCCTATCTGACCTTTTTAATAAAGTAGAAGATAGAAAATTCGATTTAATAGTATCCAATCCCCCCTATATAAGTAAAGAAGAATTTGAAACTCTTATGCCAGAGGTAAAAAATCATGAACCAAGAAATGCACTTACTGATGAAAGGGATGGACTTTTCTTTTATGAAGAAATAAGTAAGCAAGCTTCTTATTTTTTGAAAGAAGATGGATATTTAGCCTTTGAAATTGGCTATAATCAAGCTGATAATATTAAAGAAATTCTGAAGAAATATGATTTTACGTTGATTTCACTACTAAAAGATTATGGTGGGAATTATCGAGTGGCTATTGGAAGTAAAAAGAAAGTAGATGATGAAGATGTCAACTTATCTGAATGACTATGAATATTTTTTACCAGAAGAGTTAATAGGGCAAATTCCAAGAGAACCAAGAGATCACTCTAAGCTTATGCTTTTAAATAGAGAAAAAGCTACAGTTGAACATAAACATTTTTTTGATATTATTGACTATTTAAAAGAAGGAGATGTGCTTGTTAGGAACTCAACTAAAGTAATACCTGCAAGAGTTTTTGGACACAAATGTACTGGAGGCATTTTAGAGGTATTACTTATTAAAAGGATTGATATAGATAGTTGGGAATGTCTTTTAAAACCAGCTAAAAAATTAAAATTGGGTCAAAAACTTTACATTGGTGAGGATAATTTACTAATAGCTGAATTATTGCAAATTAAAGAAGATGGAAATAGAATTTTAAAATTTTATTATTCTGGAAGTTTTGAAGAAAATTTAGATAAATTAGGTAATATGCCATTACCACCTTATATAACCAAAACTCTAAAAAATAAGGATAGGTATCAAACTGTATATGCAATGAAGGGAGAGTCTGTTGCTGCTCCTACGGCAGGTTTACACTTTACGACTGAACTTTTAAAAAGAATTTCTGAAAAAGGCATAGAAATAGTTGATATATTTTTAGAAGTTGGACTTGGAACTTTTAGACCTGTTCAGACTTTAAATGTCTTAGAACATACAATGCACAAAGAATTATTTGAAATTCCTGAAAAAAGTGCTAATATAATAAATAGAGCAAGGAAAGAAGGAAGAAGAATTATATCTGTTGGAACAACTGTAACAAGAGCTTTAGAATCATCTGTTGATGAGCATGGATATCTAATAGCTCAAAAAAAAGATACAGGTATTTTTATTTATCCTGGATATAAATTTAAAATTGTAGATGCTTTGATAACAAATTTTCACTTGCCTAAATCAACCTTACTTATGTTAGTTTCAGCTCTCTATGATAGAGAAAAAATTCTTGAAGCATACAGGCTTGCTGTAAAAGAAAAATATCAATTTTTCAGTTTCGGAGATGCTATGTTTATATATTAATTTTAGGAGAGTTTTATGAGAATAATAGCTGGTGAAGCAAAAAATAGAAAGTTAAAAACAAGAAAAGGTTTTGATACAAGACCAACTTTAGAAAGTGTTAAAGAATCTCTTTTCTCTATAATTAGTCCCTATTTAGAAAACTCTGTATTCTTAGATTTATTCAGTGGGAGTGGCAGTATAGCACTTGAAGCTATAAGCAGAGGTGCAAAAAGAGCTGTTATGATAGAAAAAGATAGTGAAGCTTTAAGATGTATAATAGAAAATATAGATGCACTTTCTTTCACTGAAAGATGCAGAGCATACAAAAATGATGCTTTGAGAGCTATAGAAATTCTTGGAAGAAAAAATGAAAAATTTGATATAATTTTTATGGACCCTCCTTATCAAGATGAACTTTGTAAAAGAACTTTAAAGCAAATACAAAAGGCTGATATTCTAGCAGAAAATGGACTTATAATATGTGAACATCACCTACATGAAAGTTTAGATGAAGAAATTGCTGGATTTAGAAAGAGTGACGAAAGAAAGTATAATAAGAAGATTTTAACTTTTTATACTAGATAATACAGGAGAAGATTATGAAAAAAAATAGTTTTGAAGAAAATTTGCAGAATTTAGATGAAATCATTGAAAAATTAGAAAGTGGAAGTTTAACTTTAGATGAATCTATAAAAGAATATGAAAATGCTATGAAGATAATAAAAAATGCATCTAAATTCCTAAATGAAGCTGAAGGGAAATTATTTAAAGTCTTAGAAAAGAATGGAGAAATAGATATAGAGGAGATGTAGATGACAGCTGAAAAATTCAAGAGCTATTTAGAAGAAAAAATAATTTTTTTCGAACTTGAAATGGAAAAAGAATTAAGTGAGCTTTTCTATCCAGAGATTATTGCTGAAGGAATGAAATACTCAGTTTTAAATGGTGGAAAAAGAATAAGACCTATTTTACTTTTTGCAACATTGGAACTTTTAGGTGTCAGTATTAAAAGAGGTATAAAATCTGCTATCGCTTTAGAATTTATACATTCTTATTCTTTAGTGCATGATGATCTTCCTGCACTTGATAATGATGAGTATCGACGAGGAAAATTGACAACTCATAAAAAATTTGGGGAGGCTGAAGCTATTTTAATTGGTGATGCACTACTTACTCATGCTTTTTATTTACTATCTGAAAAAAACTTAAATTTCTTAAGTGCAGATAAAATTGTGAAAATAGTTTCAAAAACTTCACTTTATTCGGGAATAAATGGTATGATAGGTGGGCAGATGGTAGATATTAGTAGTGAAAATAAGAATATTGATTTGAGAACTTTAAGATATATTCATAGTCATAAGACAGGAAAACTAATAAAATTACCTATTGAAATTGCATGTATAATAGCAAAAGCAGATTTAAATATTCAAAATATTCTAAGTGAGTATGCTGAACTTATAGGTCTTGCTTTTCAAGTAAAAGATGATATTTTAGATATAGAAGGTTCTTTTGAATATCTTGGTAAAACTATTGGTAGTGATGATAAACTTAATAAATCTACTTATCCTACTCTTTTAGGATTGGAAGAGAGTAAAAATATATTGACACAGACAATAGATAGAGCAAAGAAACTTATAAGTGATAATTTTTCTCTAGATAAAGCAGAAATTTTGATAGCTTTGGCAGATTATATAGAAAATAGAAATAAATAAGGTTGTTGGAGGGATAACTATATCCTTTTCAACAACCTTTTATTTATTCAATTTTTTCTTTTTTCTTGTTGTGCAAGTAAAGATATATAGCTGTTATAATAATTATTGTTCCACCTATTATACTATATGTATCTGGGATTTCACCAAACACAAGATATCCTGCTAACATTCCTGTAAGTATAATGGTGTAATTGTAAATGGACACTTCAGAAGCAGGAGCAAATTTATATGCATAAGTAAGACCGAATTGCCCAAAGGTTGCTGAAACACCTATTCCTATTAAAAACATTAATTCTATCAAATTTGGTTTTATAAAATTTAATAGCATATAGGGCAGTGTTCCTAAGACAGTTGTCAAAGAAAAATAAAAAATTATTACTTCTGCTTCTACCTTATTATTTAAATATCTTATAATAGTATAAGAGAAACCCGCAGTTAATGCCCCAAATAAACCAACTAAACTAGGAAGCAAAGTAAAAGAGTTGCCTGGTTTTACAACAAAGATAACTGCTAATAACATAAATATTATGCCAATTATTTGTTTCTTATCAATTTTCTCTTTTAAAAAATAGCAAGCACAGATTGTAACAAAAACTGGTGATAATTTGTTTAACATGTTAGCATCTGCTATAGTTAAATGTTCTATTGCATAAAAATTAGCAGCCATTCCTAAAGAACCAAATAATGATCTTCCAAATACAAAAGGAATAAATTTTCTATCTATTTTAAGGCTTTTTTTATTTTTCAATATAAAAACAAAAGACATTAAGCAATTTATTAAATTTCTTAAAAAAAGTTTTTCATATATTGGGATATTTGGAATATATTTTATTACTATACTCATAGCTGTAAAACCCATTACTGATACAAGCATCCAAAGAATTCCCTTAGTTTTATTAGTCATTGCTTTCTCCCATTTTAGTTGTTTCTATGTAAAATTCTATTTTCCTTAAAAAGAAAACTTTAGTCCCATACCTACATTAGTAACTACATCATTTTTAATAATAGGAGATCTTCTAACCTCTTTAGAATATTTATCTAAGCTAATATAGGCAAATGCTGAGAAAGCTCTATTAAAATAATATTCTGAGTAGATGCCAGCTCCTACTGAGTATGAATTATCGGGTTTATAGCTTTCTTTTATAGCTTTTCCCAGTTCGTTATCAGCAATACCAAAATAATATCTTGTATATTTTTTTTCAAAATACTTACTGTTGATATTAGGAATCAGTATAAAATTTTCAGAAATTTTTATTACTTTTGATAATTCTAATTTTCCATGTGTTCCTCTTTTACCTCCTTCAAGTGAAGTACTTAAATTTATTTTTTCACCAACTATATTTAAAGGGGCATCTAATTTTATTCCAGCTGTTATTTGCTTCTTTCTTTCATTTATAGTTTTGTAACCATAGTCCATATTAGAAGCTTTTATTGAGTGACCATCTTGAAAATTACCATATACGGATAGATCCAAAACATCAGTATTTAAAAATTTATATCCAACTTTAAAGCCATTTATATAGAAATTATCATAGTTAACTTTTACATAAGGAAGAAACATTGTATCTTCACTCCCTCTATATAATCCACTTTGTTTTCCCACTACTCCTCCTACAGAAACAGTATTTGCAAAAGTAGAACTTGCGAAAACTAACAAACTTATTAAAATATATGATTTTTTCATTTTTTTTCCTCCCTTTTTATTTTTATAAAGTTGTAATTTCCTTTAACTTTTCTTTTAAAACTTCTAAGATTAGTATTAGGAAAAATAGCTATTCTTCTTATTTGATAAAAATCATCTGAGATACAAACAGAGCCAGAATCAGTTGCCAGAGCAAATATATATCCTGCTTTTTTTGCCATTTTTTTAGCATATTCATTCAATATTCCATAAGGATAGGCAAAACTTATTATATTTTGACCTATTTTTTCTTCTAATATTTTTTTGCAACATATAACTTGTTGTTCTATTTCTTTCTCACTTATTTTATTTATTTTAGGATGGTTGAAAGTATGAGCACCAAATTCTATCCCATATTCCTGCATTTCTAAAATCATTTCTTTAGTCATTAAAGGGAATTTTTTTTCATTGCTTGCCTCAACATCCCATTCATTATATGTTGATTCTGCCATTAAGAAGATAGTAGCCTTAAAATTAAATTCTTTTAGAATAGGAAAGGCTAGGTCAAAATTATCGACATAACCATCATCAAAAGTTATTATTATATATTTTTTATTTAAATCAAATCTCTTTCTCCAAGAAATTTTTTCAAAGTCTTTAAATGTTATGGGCTCATAATTATTATCTTTTAAATATTTCATATGTTCTCTAAAGCTATTTTCATAGATATAGGTTCCATGTACACCTTCATTTTCAGAAGAATTAATAACTCTATGATACATTAGAATTGGAACCTCCCATCTTCGTTTTTGAACATATAAAGAGAAATATTTTTTCTCTATTTTATCAACTATATTTTGAAGGTTAACTTCAGAAAATACAACTTCTTTTAAGTTTTCTTTTTCAGTGTCAGAAAGCTTCAAAGCATTTTTTATATCATTTAAAAAAATATCAACTTCTATCTTAGCATATTTGAAATTACTAATATCTCCAAAATTTGAAGAAAATGCCATTTCTAAATTATTGTTTTGAACAAGCCCTAAGTATTCTGTTTCTCCTACAGCTATAACTGGAACTTTATTCAGTATTGCTTCCATAGCAACTCTTCCAGCACCAATTATAATATCTGAGCTTAAAATTTTTTCTTGTATATCTGGGATATAACCTAAAAATTCAATTCCTTCTTTTTTAAGAGGAAGAAATCTTTTAGGTATATCTTTTCCACCTATAACTCTCACTTTGTAAGTATCAAGTAATTTTTGTTGGCTAAAAATATTTAGTATATCGTAGGCTACATCACCCTTAGGGCCTGATAGCCTTCCTATAATTGATACAACTATTTCCTTATTTTCTTTTTTAGGAAGTAGTTTTTCAGAGAAGTTTATGGGATTTCTAAGTACAGTAATTTTTTCTTTTGTAAAACCTATATCTTTTTCAAGATGATTTTTTATATTTTCACATACGGCTATGCTATGTTCTCCAAAACCTTTTATTATCTTTCGACTTAAGTGCACTGGTTGTTTTCCATGAGTTGTAGTTATTAAGGGAATATTTGTAAGCTTACATGCTATTTGGCAACTCCATGAAGAAGCCCTTGAATGAGCATGTACAATGTGTATATCATTTTCTTTAATAATTCTTACAAGTGTTTTAATATGACTTAATCTATTAGCAAGACTTCTTTTATTAAACTCTAATTTTATATATTTAGCTTTAGTGTTTGTAGATAGAGTGTCAGAAACTATAAAAACTTTATTTCCTCTTGTTGTTAGTTCATCTGCAATGGTAGTAGCATAAATTTCAGCTCCTGTAACCTCTAGTTGAGATAAAGCCATTAATATATTCATAGCGATATCACCTCTCTATAAAAATCTATAATTGTTCACATCTATAGCCTCATGTTCTATTGCATTATCTATTTCAGCAATCATCCTATCTATATCATCAGGTAAATTTCCTTTTAAATTTAAATAGTTAGATGCATGGTTTGCTCTAAATATTACTTTTCTTGTAAATTTTTCTCTATCCATACTTGCTAAAGTAAGTTTCATTTCTTTTAAAACTTCTACTCCTTCTAAGTAATCATATTTTCCTTCCTGCATAAGCTTGTATAATTCAGTTCCTTCATACAGTCTTAAATTTAAAATACTGGCATATTTAGGAGAAATTTCTTGAATTATTTTTGCTGTGTTGATTGCATGGTTTTTATTATCTTGATATTTTCCCATAAGACCCGCTATAAGTGTTATTGAAAGTTCAATACCAGTATTCATTATTTTTTTTGATAATTCAACGATCTTCTCAGCTTTAATTCCCTTTTTTATGAATTTAAGAGCCTCATTATCACCACTTTCAACTCCTAAATAAACTAATGTTAATCCTTTTTCGTAGAGAAGTTTTAATTCGTCTGTACTTTTTTGGTGTATAGCAATAGCTGTACCATATACCGATACTCTTTGACATTCTGGAAACACCAATTTAATATAGTCTAAAATTTCAGCAAGAATTTTAGTTGGAACAATAAGTGCATCCCCATCAGCTAAAAATATTTTGTCCACAGGTCTGTTTTTATAAATTGCTCTAAAAGTATCTATTTCTTTTTTGATTTCTTCTACAGGTTTTATAACAAATTTTTTATCTTTATACATACTACAAAAAGTGCATCTATTATGAGAACAACCTAATGTTATTTGAATTATAAGACTGTAAGCTTCACTTGGTGGTCTGTATAATGGAAAATCATATAAATCATACATAAATTTTAACGCTCCTCTTAATTAAGTAATAACTAAAATTTTTTAATTTTGTAAAAAAATTTCTTCTAATTTTTTTGCGACACCATCTTCATTACAATTGCCAATAATTTCTAATTCTGGTAATTTTTCTTTAAGTCTTGGATTAGCATTATCCATGATAAATCCTCTTCCGACTATACTTAACATTTCATAATCATTGAGTCCATCGCCAAAGGCAACTATATTCTCCAAAGGAATGTTTAGATAAGTTGCTATTTTTTTTATAGTATTTCCTTTATTTGTACCTTTTTTTAGTAATTCTATACAAAATGAAGATGATAGAGTTATAGTTAAATCTTCAGAAAATTCTTCTCTTAACCGATGCTCTAAAACTTCTATTTTATTCTCTTTAGCTAGGTAGAAAAATTTTGTTATATCATGATTTTTAAACCTATCAAAATTTTCTATTTTATATGGAAAACCAGATTCTGCGTGAAATTCATCTAGTCCTTCTATTTTATACTCTATATACCAGTTGCCATTTTTGTAGATATTTCTATGATATTCTTTTTTATCAACCTCAAAATCTAAGATTTTATTTACATATTTTTCTGAAATTTTTTCTGATATTATTTCTTCATCATTCTCATTATGTACAACAGCACCATTAGAAGTTACTAAAAAAGATTTTAAACCTAATTGATTTTTAAAAAATTTTGCATCTAAATATGGTCTTCCTGTAGCTATAACAAAAATTATTCCCTTTTCATTTAACTTAGAAATTATATTTTTACTATATTCTGATATTGTGTGATTTGATGTGAGCAAGGTTCCATCCATATCACAAATTACTAATTTATATTGCATATCTTCTCCTATCTGTATTTTTATTTATCATTTATTATAACACAAAATTAAGTTTTTTGTGAATTTTCTGAATAATCGCACAGTTTTAAATATATTTTATATATTTAATATTTAAAAAATATATATTTTACAAATGTTGAGAATAAGATAAAATTTAATAAAATATTTTTTATCAAAAAATAAAAAAGGAGTTGGATATGATGAGAATAAAAAGGAAGCCTAGTCTTTTTATTGCAGTTTTGCCTTTTATTTTTTTAATTATTGTTATGCTTTTAGGAACTATTGTCTATGAATCACCTGCACAAATCCCTTTAATACTTGGAATAAGTTTTACTTGTATATTAGGATATTTTTTAGGTTATTCTTATGAGGAAATTGAAGAATCTATGATAGAAACTAATAAAATGGGTTTACAAGCTAATTTTATTATGTTAATAGTAGGCTGTTTAATTGGTTCTTGGATTATTGGTGGAATCGTTCCAGGTATGATATATTACGGATTAAATTTATTCACTCCTAGAATTTTTTTGATAGTTCTTCCAATTATGTGTGCAATAATTAGCGTTTCAACAGGAAGTGCATGGACTACGGCTGGGACAATGGGGACAGCCGCAATGGGAATAGGAATAGGTATGGGAATCCCAGCACCATTGGTAGCTGGAGCCGTTGTTACTGGAGCATCATTTGGTGATAAATTATCTCCTTTGTCTGATAGTACAAACCTTGCAGCTGCAACAGCGGAAGCTAATTTATTTGAACATGTTAGGCATATGTTAAAAACAACTATTCCAAGTTTTATAATAGCACTTCTTATTTTTTCATTTTTAGGAAAAAATTTTGGAAATTCTGACATTGATAATCAAGCTATTGTTGATATTACAAAAACAATTGCAGCTAATTTTAAAATTACTCCTCTAGTTTTTATTCCACCTTTAATTATAATTATAGTCATCTTTTTAAAGATTCCTCCAGTACCAGGAATGCTTATAGGTACAATTGCAGGAATTGCTATGTCTTTTTATCAGGGGGTAGATTTACAAACTATAATTACAGTATTATATGAAGGACCTAGTTTAGATACAGGAAATGCAGTTGTTGATAAACTTTTAAATAGAGGTGGCTTACTTTTTATGATGGAAACAATTTCTTTGGTGATTTGTGCTTTAGCTTTTGGAGGAGCAATAAAGGCAATTGGATGTGTAGACACAATTATTGAAACTATTTTAAAGCATTTAAGAAGAAGAGGATCAATTATGACTTCCAATGTTTTAATGTGTATATTATGTAATTTTGTTGCAGCTGATCAATACATGTCTATAGTTATACCAGGACAAATGTATAAAAAAGTTTATAAGAAATTAAATTTAGCACCTGAAAATTTATCAAGAACACTGGAAGATGCAGGAACACTTACTTCAGGATTAGTACCATGGTCAACTTGTGGTGCCGTATATTTTGCCACTTTAGGTGTAAGTGCTTTTCAATATGGAAGGTATCATATACTTGGTTTAGCGAATCCAATAGTAGCCATAATCTATGCTTATTTTTTAATTTGTTTAAATCCGTTGGACAGAAATAAACCAATTAAAGATAGATTAACAGAGGAAGATATAAAAGATTTATAAATTAGAGAATTTACTAATTTATTAAATAGTGTGAAAAATATAAAACAATGCATTCTTTTTTTAATAAAAAAATTTTGTTTTTAATATATCAATAAATATTTTTCTTTCATTATCTTTAAACTTATGCTATAATATTTTCATAAAAAATAACACTTGTTATTTAATGGAGGTAATTAAATGTTAAAGATAGGAAATGTAGAAATAGAAGTACCAATTTTTCAAGGAGGTATGGCAATTGGAATCTCAATGTCTAATTTAGCTGCAGCAGTGAGCAATGAAGGAGGGCTTGGACTAATTGCTGGGACTGGACTTTCAAAATTGGAATTAAAAAAACAAATTGAGGATGCAAAAAGCAAATTGAAAGATGCTAAAAAGGTCTTAGGAGTCAATATAATGTTTGCTGCAAGTAATTTTATGAAATTAGTAGATGCTGCAATCGAAGGAGGAGTAGAGTTTATAGTTTTTGGAGCTGGCTTCTCTCGTGATATTTTTGAATATGTAAAAGGGACAAAAACTCAAGCAATTCCGATAGTTTCCTCTTTAAAACTTGCAAAAATTGCAGAGAAATTAGGGGCACCTGCTGTTGTAGTAGAAGGAGCTAATGCAGGAGGGCATTTAGGTACGGATCTTGATTCATGGGACATAGTTCCTGAAATAGCTCAAAATTTGTCTATTCCTGTTATAGGTGCAGGTGGAGTAATTACCCCAGAAGATGCAGCAAGAATGCTTTCAATTGGAGCAGTTGGAGTTCAAATGGGCAGTAGATTTGTAGCTTCAGAAGAGTGTGAGGTTAGTAGAATTTTTAAAGAAATGTATGTTAACCTAAAAAAAGGTGATATAATACAAATAATGAGTTCTGCTGGTCTTCCTGCTAATGCGATTATAAGTCCTTATGCAAAAAAAGTTATAGATGAGGTAACTGAGTTTCCTAAAAACTGTTTTGCATGCTTAAAAAAATGCACTAAGAAGTTTTGTGTAAATGAAAGACTTGTAATGGCACACGATGGAGACTTAGATGAAGGAATTTTTTTCGCGGGTAGAGATGCTTGGAAAATAGATGAAATATTACCTGTTAAAGAAATTATGGATAGATTCAAAAAAGTATTTAAGTAAAGTATCATAGAGAATTTGGTATATTATAAAAAATATTCAATATATTTAATTATACCTTGACAAAAAATAAAAAAAAATGTAATATAAAATAGCAAAAATAAATAATCTGACTAGTGTATATGTGTGTCATGTAAAAAGTGGAAGAGATTCTATACTTTTTTCATGACCTTTATTTTTTTAAGGAGGAAACGATATGTTTGATGTTGCTATAATTGGTAGTGGAATTATGGGAGCTGCTGTTGCACGAGAATTATCAAAATATAATTTAAGTATTGTAATAATAGAAAAAGATAATGATGTTTCTTGTGGAACTACGAAAGCTAACTCTGCAATAGTGCATGCTGGTTATGATGCCAAAGAAGGAAGTCTTATGGCTAAATATAATGTTGCTGGAAATGCTATGTATGAAGAGCTTTGTAAAGAAGTTGATGCTCCTTTTAGAAAAGTAGGTTCTTATGTATTGGCTTTTTCTGAAAAAGAAAGAGAGCATTTAGAACTTCTTTACAAAAGAGGAATTGCAAATGGAGTACCTGAACTTGAAATAATTGAAGCTGAAGAAATTCAAAAAAGAGAACCTTATGTTAGCAAAGAAGCTGTTGCAGCTTTATATGCTGGAACTGCTGGTATTACTGGTCCATGGGAATTTACTATAAAACTTATAGAAAACGCTATGGAAAATGGTGCAGAGCTAAAATTAAATTCAGAAGTAATAAATATAAAAAAAATTGATGATTATTTCGAGATAAATTTAAGAAATGGAGAGATTATAAAATCAAAAACAGTTATAAATGCTGCTGGAGTTTTTGCCGATATTTTAAATAATATGGTATCAAAGAAAACTTTTAAAATAATTCCTAGAATTGGAGAATACTATTTGCTTGATAAATCTCAAGGTTATTTAACTGATAGTGTAATATTTCAATGTCCTAATGAAATGGGAAAAGGGATTTTAGTGGCAAAAACAGCTCATGGAAATATAATTTCAGGTCCAACAGCTTCTGATGTCAGTGATAGAAACTACGTTGGAAGTTCTGCAGAAGCCTTAGAACAAATTAGAAATACCGCAGTTAAAAGTATAAAAGATATTAACTTTAGAGATAATATAAGAAACTTTTCTGGACTTAGAGCTGAAGCTGACACTGGAGATTTTATTTTAGGTGAGGCAGAAGATGTAAAAGGATTTTTTAATATGGCAGGAACTAAATCACCTGGTCTAACATCAGCACCTGCTATGGCTGTTGATTTGGCAGATATGGTAGTTAAAAGTTTAGGAAATATAAGTAAAAAAGAAAATTTTATACAAAATAAAAAACATATTTACTTTATTGAACTTTCTGCAGAAGAAAAAGCAGAGCTTATAAAAAAAGATCCAAAATATGGAAGAATAATTTGTAGGTGTGAGAATATAACTGAGGGTGAAATTGTTGATGTAATTCATAGAAAATGTGGTGGAAGAACTTTAAATGGCATTAAAAGAAGATGTAGGCCAGGTGCAGGAAGATGTCAAGGTGGATTTTGTGGACCTCGTGTTCAAGAAATATTGGCTAGGGAGCTAAATCAAAAACTAGATGATATATTACTTGAAGAAAAAGGCTCTTATATTTTAACTGGGGAAACAAAATAGGAGGAAACGATATGAAATATGATTTAGTAGTGGTAGGTGGTGGACCTGCTGGTCTTGCAGCTGCAGTTGAAGCAAAAAAAAATGGAATTGATAGTATTTTAGTAATTGAAAGGGCAAAAGAATTAGGTGGAATACTGCAACAATGTATACACAATGGTTTTGGATTACATGAATTTAAAGAAGAATTAACTGGACCTGAATATGCACAGAGATTTATTGATCAATTGAGAGAACAAAATATTGAATATAAACTGGATACTATGGTTTTAGAAGTTTCTCCTGAAAAAGTAGTACAAGCAATAAATAGTGAAGATGGATATATGATTATAGAAGCTAAAGCTGTTGTTTTAACTATGGGTTGCCGTGAGAGAACAAGGGGAGCTATAGCGATTCCAGGTGATAGACCAGCTGGTGTATTTACTGCTGGTGCAGCTCAAAGATATATTAATATGGAAGGATATATGGTTGGAAAAAGAGTTGTAATCTTAGGTTCAGGCGATATAGGACTTATTATGGCTAGAAGACTTACACTTGAGGGAGCAAAAGTTTTAGCAGTAGCAGAATTAATGCCTTTTTCAGGTGGACTTATGAGAAATATAGTTCAATGCTTGGAAGATTATGATATTCCTTTGTACTTAAGTCATACTGTAGTTGATATAATAGGAAAAGATAGAGTAGAAAAAGTTATTATAGCTAAGGTTGATGAAAATAAGAAACCTATTCCTGGAACAGAAATAGAATATGAATGTGATACTTTACTTCTTTCAGTTGGTTTAATACCTGAAAACGATATTTCAAGAGCAACAGGTATTGAAATGGATAGAAGAACAAGTGGACCTATAGTTAATGAATTAATGGAAACTAATATCTCTGGAATATTTGCAGCAGGAAATGTTGTACATGTTCATGATCTTGTAGATTTTGTTAGTGGTGAATCAAGAAAAGCTGGAAAAGCTGCAGCTAGATATATAAAAAATGAAATAGAAGACGGAGAATATATAAATTTAAAAAATGGAAATGGTATAGTATATACAGTTCCGCAAAAAGTTAGAGTGGAGAACATAGAAAAGTCTTTAGAAGTTTTTATGAGAGTCAATAGAATTTTTAAAAATGTAAAATTAGAAGTAAGAGCTGGTGATGAGATTCTTATGTCAACTAAGAAAAATCATATGGCTCCAGGAGAAATGGAAAGACTCCTAATATCTAAGAAAAAATTAGAAAATTTAAAAGGAAAAGATATAATATTTGAAATAGTAGAAGGAAAACAAATTGTTTCTTGTACTAGTTATGATAGCTGTACAATAGAACAAATTGGAGGGGATAAGTAATGAAAAAGGAAATGATATGTATAGTTTGTCCTGTTGGTTGCCATATAAACGTTGATACAGAAACTTTAGCTGTCGAGGGAAATGCATGTCCAAGAGGAGCTGTCTATGGAAAAGAAGAGTTAACAGATCCTAAAAGAGTTGTAACATCTACTGTAAAAATAAAAAATGCTTTGGATTATAGATGTCCAATTAAAACAACTGCAGGGATACCAAAGAATATGAATTTTAAATTGATGGATGAATTGAAGAAAATTGAACTGACTGCACCTGTTAAAAGAGGAGATATAATAATTGAAAATGTTTTTAATACAGGTGTAAATGTTGTAGTTTCTAAAGATATGTAAACAAATTTAAGATTTCTGAGAGTATGAACTTTTTTCTGTAAATTCTATCTTCTATGATTAGAATTTTTTAGTTAACTTTAATATATTAGTTTAATATTTTTAATATGTCAAGATTAAGGTATTCTAAAATGAGTACCTTTTTCTTTTTTAGGATTCAAATCTACACTCTCATAAAAAGTGGGGCTGTTGAAATATAGCCCCTTCTTATTTTTTATTTTACTTTTTCAATATCTATACCTAATTTTTCTAATTTAATTCTTATATTATCATAATTGTTTTTATCAGCTTCTTGAAATCCCTTTAATCCAAAAAGATTTAAAAGAAGTTCCTGACCTTCCTTCTCTTCTGTTATATCTATGAAAGCTTGTTTTATTTTATTTTTTGTAGAATCATCAATTTTTGAAGAAACAGTTAAAGTAACTCCAGGTATCAAATCACTCTTTTCTATTATTTTAGTTTTTTTCTCTATTTCTGGAAATTCTTTTGAGAATTTTTTAAAAGCATTTTCATATGTTCCTATTGCATCTACATCGCCATTAATAAGAAGCTGTAAAGCTTTATCATGACCACCAGCAAATTGATATCTAATATCTCTTTCTATATCTATTCCATTATCCATTAGTATGACTGCTGGAAATATGTAACCTGAAGTTGATGAAGGGTCTACAAAAGCTATTTTTTTTCCTTTTAAATCAGAAACTTTTTCAATTCCTAAATCATTTCTAACAATTAGTACAGAATAATAACCTGGTTCATTATTTTTATTTAAACTTGTAAGTAGAGCTTCAGAACCATGTTTTTTATTAGCAAGTATATAGGCGAATGGAGGTATCAAAGCAAAATCAATTGTCCCTGTTCCCAAGGCCTCAACTACTCCTATATAATTAGTTGCAATAAAGCCTTCAACTTTTTTTCCTATTTTTTCAGTTAACATATTATGTAAAGGTGCAGTTTCCTCAATTAATTTCTCAGAATTACTTAAAGGTACAAGTCCCATAACAAGAGCTTTTTCTTCTTTTTTCTTTCCACATCCTAATAATAAGATTAAAATTGAAAGTATTATGCTTGTAAATAAAATCAATCTTTTCTTCAAAATGTATACCTCCTAATTAATATTATATTTATATCATACTTTATATATTTCTATTGTCAAGAGTATTTTAAAATTCATTTTAATAATAATTTATGCATTTTTAATTAAAAAAGAGAGTGTTTAATAAAAAACAACTCTCATTTATTATTTAAAATTACTTATCAGCCATTTTTGTTAAGGCATCTCTAATTTCAGTTAATAGAACTTCTTCTTTAGATGGTGCTGGTGGAGCAGGTGCAGGCTCTTCTTTCTTTTTGCTTAGATTATTTATAAGCTTTATAAATACAAAAATACAGAATGCTATAATTAAAAAGTTTATTATTTCTTGTAAGAAAACTCCATATTTAATAGAAGCTTGTTCAACTCCTTCAGCAGCTTCCCCTAATTTGTATTCCAAAGAAGTGATATCAATATTTCCCAAAGCTATACCTAAGATAGGCATCATAACATCATTAACTAGGCTTGTTACAATTTTTCCAAATGCACCTCCAATTATAACCCCAACTGCCATGTCAATCAAGTTTCCACGCATAACAAATGTTTTAAATTCTTTAAAGAATCCCATTTTTTTACCTCCTATTTTTAAAAATGTTTATTTTTTAATAAAGCCTCCCGCTATTACAGAACCTTCATTATTATAAAATACTATACCCTGACCAGGAGTAACAGCTCTAACAGTATTATCTATTAATTTAACAATAAAATCTTCTCCAGACTTTTTTAAAATACATTTATGTAAGATGTCTCTTGATCTTGTTTTTACAAAGCATTCTAAATTATCTAAAGATTCTATGTTTGTTTGTAAAAATAAATTGATATTTGTAGCAATAAGTTCATCTTTATTTAAATCTTCGTTACTTCCAACTATTATACTATTAGTTTTTACATCAAATTCTAAAACATATAAAGGTTTATCTGTTGCTATTCTTAAACCTTTCCTCTGCCCTATAGTATAGAATGAAAAACCTTCATGTTGCCCAAGGACTTTTCCATTTTTATCAATTATATTTCCTTTTTTAATTGCAGTACCTTTTGAATTTTCTATTAAAAATTCTTTTAATTTTCCATCTTTAACAAAACATATTTCTTGAGAATCTTTTTTAGAATAAACTCTTACCCCTAATTCTTTAGCTAATTCTCTTAGTTTAGGTTTTTCCAAATCACCAACTGGGAAAATAATATTTTTAAGTTTTTCTTTTTTTACCTGTGCTAAAAAATATACCTGATCTTTATTTCCATCATCTCCTGCAGTCAGTGCACCATTTTTTAGTTTAGTATAATGCCCTGTTGCCATATAAGAGGCACCTTTATCTAATATAAAATCAAGTAATTTACCAAATTTTATATGTCTGTTACATACCATACAAGGATTAGGAGTTCTTCCATTCATATATTCATTTATAAAGTAATTCATAACTTTTTCTTTAAAATCGTCTCTAACATCTAAAACATAGTGTTCTATTCCCAAATCTTCACATACTTTTTTAGCATCTGAGTCTTCATCATTAAAGGTTTTCATAGTTACGCCAAATATTTTATATCCCTGCTCTTTTAAAATATAAGCGACTGTTGAGCTATCAACACCTCCACTCATAGCTACTCCTATTACTTTATTTTGATTCTCTGGATTAAATTTTACATATTTTTTAAATTCCAGTGAAATATTTTTATTTATGTTAGTCATCTGTTTCCTCTCTAAAAACTTAGCCATTTAAACAAAGTTTTAATAACTAAGATTAGTGAAAATGTAAATAATAAAATATTAACTCCTTTTATTAACTTTGACATTCTCTTTTTATTTAAATTTTTTCTAAAGCCTGCAAATATACGAGTAGTAAAAAACCACATTGTAGCTCCACCTATAAAAACTCCTAATAAAGTTTCATATATATGAGTAGAACTTTCATCATTGTAAACTTTAAGTGTAGTGAAAATGACAGTTATCATTACTATACTTGTTATATTTGCAAGAGCAAAAAATATACCTGTAAAATAATTTTGTACCATATTTTTTATTTCTACTCTTACTTCTTTTATCTCTGTTTTGGATAATATTTTTTTTAAGGCTATATACATTAAAAATAATCCTATAATTAGAGTAAGAAAATATTCATATTTTATGATTATTGTTTCAACTTTTGAAATAAAGAGTAAAGAAATTATTGCATATAAAACATCAATTGTAACCATTCCCATTGCAGCCATATAGCCCTTCCAACGACCTTCTACCATTGTAAGTTCTATACAATATAGCCCAACAGGTCCAAATGGCAATGATAATATTATTCCTGTTATAATTCCCTTTAGTAATGAAAGCCCCAAGTTTCTTCTCCTTCTATATAAACATTTTTAACAATTACTTTTTATTTTAACATAATTATTAATTTTTTTCTATAATTAAAATTAGAAATTATGCTATAATAAGCATAAGTAAATTTTAGAAAAAAGGATGTTGCATAATGACAGAACTAGAAATAAAAATTATAGAATTTTTGCTTTCTGCTGCCGTATATAGTGAAACTGCAATAATGAAAAACTTAGGAATTGATGAAAAGACTTTAAAACAAAGTTTTTTGATTCTTGAAAAAAATGGCTATATTGAACCTTACGATGTATTTATAAAAAGAGAGCAATTAAATGAAATAAGTGATTGCTGTAAAACTAAATCATTTAGTTCTTGCTCTTCATGTAAAGTATCAAACAATTGTACTTCAAATTGCTGTTCAAGTAATATTTTTAGTAATATAGAAGATTTTTCAAAAATAAAAGTTTTAACTAATAAGGCAATAGATTTGTTCCTTTAAAAATGCAAAAGCTCCCTTAGGGAGCTTTAATTATTTCTGGATTAATGCATTTATTTCATCTAAAATTAATTTTACATCTAAACCATGAGCTTCTATTCCTTCTCCTAAAGTTTCTCCAGAAGCTATCATACATCCTACACAACCAAGACCATGTCTTTGGAATACTTCCACTGCTACAGGATATTTTTGAACTATTTCCATTATATTCATATCTCTTGTTACCATTTTTTATCCTCCTTGCTTTAAGTTTATTAATCTAGCTAAATTATAATAAACTTTATAAAAACTGTCAACAATTTTTATTTCCATACATTTATATTAAGCAAATATAAAAATTATTGTAGTTAAATATTATTTTCCTTTTACAATACTATCTATTTCCACTGCAACTTTTAAAATTTCCTCTAAATCTTTTAAATATAGCATATTAGGTCCATCAGATTTTGCTTCAGCAGGGTTAGGATGAACTTCTGCAAATATTGCATCGATACCGATTGCTAGTCCTGCTCTTAAAAGAGGATAAACATATTCTCTATCCCCTGAAGTTGCAGTTCCTAGACCTCCAGGCTTTTGTACAGCATGAGTTACATCAAAGACGACAGGATAACCAAATTTTCTCATTTCTAAAAGAGCTCTCATATCAACTACCATATTATTATAACCAAAAGTCGAACCTCTTTCACAGAGCATTATATTTTTATTATTAGATTCTTCAAATTTTATAACAATATTTTTCATATCCCAAGGAGCTAAAAATTGACCTTTTTTAATATTAATTGCTTTTCCTGTATTTGCTGCAGCAACAAGTAAATCAGTCTGTCTACATAAGAAAGCAGGTATTTGTAAAATATCTGCAACTTCTGCTACTTTATCGCATTGCCATGCTTCGTGAACATCAGTTATAACGGGAATATCATATTTATCTTTAATACTTTTAAGCATTTTCATTCCTTCATCTATACCAGGACCTCTATAAGAGTAAATCGAGGATCTATTTGCTTTATCAAAGGAAGCTTTAAAAATATAATTGATGCCTAAATTATCACAAATATTTTTGACCTTAGCTGCAATTTCATCCATAATTTCTAATGATTCCATAACACAGGGTCCTGCAATAAGAGTAAATCTATTACTTCCTCCTATTTCAAACTTTCCTATTTTTATTTTATTTACATTGCTAATTAGCATTTTAAACCTCCGTTTTATATTTCGTCTTCTCTTTCATTTTTCTCTTAACTATTTCTCTTCTGGCAATCTCTTTATCGTCAAAATGATATTTTTTTAACCCAATTATATGATAAGTTTCATGTCCTTTACCAGTTATCAATATTATATCATTCTTTCTAGCAATAGATATAGCTTTTTTTATAGCTTCTTCTCTATCAGGTTCAAATATATGTTTTTCTAAAAAATTAAATCCTTTTTTTACTTCTTCAAATATTTGTTCTGGATTTTCTGTTCTAGGATTATCAGATGTAAGTATAGTTATATCGCTATATTTTTCTGAAATTCTCGCCATGATTGGTCTTTTTTTTCTATCTCTATCTCCACCACAACCAAATAATGTTATTACTCTTCCCCTATCTTTTATGTTTTTAGCAGCTTTTATAACATTTTCAAGAGCATCTGGTGTATGTGCATAGTCAACTATAACTTTATATTCTTGCCCACATTCCACAGTTTCAAACCTTCCTGGAGCAGGTCTTAATTCTTCTATTCTAGCAGCTATTACTTCTAATTTTTCTCCCATTTTTAAAATAATTCCCAATGCACCTAGTGTATTATACAGATTAAAATTACCTAAAAGTTTATAATTTACAACTATTTCTCTTTCTTTGTATCTTATTTTTATTTTTTCATTATCTATAAATTCTGCTTTTAATTCTCCGTTTTTTATACCATAAGAAAGAATAGCATTTGAAGTATTTGATAGTTCTTCATAAAGTTTTTTTCCATATTCATCATCAATATTTATGACTGAATTTTTTTTATCTTTAAGCTTTAAAAATAATTTTTTCTTGGCAAAAAAATAATTCTCCATAGTTTCATGATAGTCTAAATGATCTTGAGTCAGATTAGTGAAAAGTGCATAGTCAAAATCTACAGTTTCAACTCTACCAAGTTCTAAGGAATGAGAACTAACCTCCATAATTACGTAATCTACACCTTTTTTTAAACTTTTATCAAAAATTTTAATCAAGTCTAGTGACTCGGGAGTAGTATTTACAGCTTCTATAATTTCATCATCAATTTTATATTCTATAGTTCCTATTCTTGTTATTTTCTTATTTCCTAATAATTTTTCTATCATATATGTACTTGAAGTTTTCCCATTAGTTCCAGTTACACCAATTATTTTCAATTTTCTTTGAGGCCAGTTAAAATAATTTGAAGCTATATGAGCTAATTTCAATCTCAAATTTTCAATTAAAATATAAGTAATATTATGTTTTAATTCTACTTCCTTACTTACCACTACGCAAGTTGCACCTCGTTCAACAGCAATATCTATAAAATTATGCCCATCAACATTAGAACCCTCAAGAGCAATAAAGATAAAATTTTCATTTATTTTTCTCGAGTCATACTCTATACCACTATATTTTCTATCAAAATCAACATTTTTTAGAATTTTATATTCTAGTCCTGAAAAAATATTCATTTATATACTCCTTTAAAATTTATTTTCTATTTGCCAATCAATTTCTTTTAAACCTAGATTTTTTAAAATTTTATTGGCTTCACTAAAATGTTTACAGCCAAAAAAACCTCTGCTTGCTGAAAGTGGACTTGGATGTACACCTTTTAAAATAAAATGTTTTTCAGTATTTATAAACTTCTCTTTAGATTTTGCATTATTTCCCCATAGTATAAAAATTACTGCTTCTTCTCTTTCATTTAAAATTTTTATAACATTATCTGTAAAAATTTGCCATCCTATATTAGAATGAGAATTTGCTTCACTATCTCTGACAGTTAAAGTTGTATTTAGAAGCAGTACACCTTGCTTTGCCCATTTTTCTAAATAACCATTGTTTGGAATATATAGACCTAGGTCATTTTGTAATTCTTTATACATATTTATAAGAGAAGGTGGAGTTTTAATACCATAATTTACAGAAAAAGCCAGTCCATGTGCTTGGCCATACTGATGATAAGGATCTTGTCCTAGAATAACTATTTTTGTATCTGAATAAGAAGTCAGCATAAAGGCATTTAAAATGTCTTTTTTAGGAGGATAGACTTTATAATTTTTGTACTCTTCCTCTAAAATACTTTTTAATTTTATAAAGTATTCCTGCTTAAATTCATTTTCTAAAATTTTTTTCCAGTCATTGCTTATTTTTGACATAATTTTTCACTCCTATAGAATTAAAAATAGGGAGGTTTTCAATCCCTCCTCTATTTTATCACAAATATATTTCTTAATCTATTTTTAGTTTTATTTTATTCATCATCTAGTTTTTGAAATTCTCTCATCATTTCATCCAAGGGTTTATTATGATGATTAAGGCATAAAGTGGCAAGTTCTAGATTATATTTTTTTAATTTTTCATATGCATTTAAGCTATGCATTTCTAAAATTTTATCTCCCATTAATACTTTTTTTATTCTTCTTAATAAGGAGGCATTGCCTTTTCCACAATCATGTAAGAGAGCTAATTTTAAATATAAATTATTATTAGATAATAAGTTATTTTTTTGAACTCTTTTCATCAGATTATAGGAATGTAGTTTGTCGTAATCAGACATCTTAGAAAATATTAAAAACTCTACCTCAGATAGTATTTCTTTAATTTCTTTGTCAAAAGTATTGTCATATTTACAAAATATGTATGAAAATCCTTGTTTTATTCTTGAAATGAATATTATTCCCATCTTTCTTTTAATAATCTCCCTTTATCATAGGTAGAAATCATATCAAGTGAGCCATCTTCTCTATATTTTTTCCAAACTCCATCTTTTTTCCATGAGGTATAATTTCCTTCTTCCGATAATTTTCCATTACTCCAATAAAATTTCCAAGTTCCTGTTCCATTTTTAAAGATACTTTCATGCAAAATTTTTCCATTTTTATCATAAGCTATTATTCCATCTACTCTTCCATTTAAATATTTTACAATGGATTTTAAATTTCCATTTTCATAGTATGATTTTTGTTCGCCATGAAGTTTACCTTTAGAATAAATTTCGGATAGCAGAACTCTTCCAGTTCTAGAATACCAAACGCTTTCTCCATCTAAAAGACCTTCTTTATAAGATTCATAGTAGCTTATTTGTCCATCAATAACTGCACCAAATAAACCAGTAAAAGGGGTTTTTTCATCAATCTTATATGCTATACCATTTTTCATATCTTTTTCAAAAACATCAATTATTGAATTTGGATCTATTTTTTCAATTTTGACTATTTCATTACTTGTATAATTTTCTTCTTTTTTTTCTTTCTTATTTTTTATGAAAGAAGGATTAGTTTTTTTTGATCCAGTTTCTCCTATTATTTCATTTGAAACATCTTCTAATAATTTTATTTCTTTTATTTCTGCATTGTAAGAAACAGAAAAATAAAATAAAAATCCCCCCAGAATTATTATTTTATTCCACTTTTTCATATAGTACCTCATTTTCTTTTTAATAAAAGGCTGTTGCAGATTCGTTTAAATATAGAATGCAATAGCCCAATTTTTAAATTATTTTGAATAATTAGGTGCTTCTTTAGTTATAGTTACATCATGAGGATGGCTTTCTTTTAATCCAGCACCAGTTATTTTTATAAATTTTCCATTTTTTTGTAGGGCTTCAACTGTTGGAGCACCACAATATCCCATACCTGCTCTTATTCCACCAGCAAGTTGAAAAACAACATCCTTTACAGAACCTTTATATGCAATACGCCCTTCTATGCCTTCAGGGACTAATTTGGATATATCATTTTCTGTTTGGAAATATCTATCTTTAGAACCTCTTTTCATAGCAGCTATAGAACCCATTCCGACATAAACTTTAAATTTTCTTCCTTCTAGTATTATTTCTTCTCCTGGTGCTTCTTTAGTTCCAGCTAAAAGACCACCTAACATTACGCAGTCTCCCCCGGCAGCAAGAGCTTTTACTATATCACCAGAAAATTTTATTCCTCCATCAGCGATAACTCCGATTCCTTTATCTTTACAATATTCGTATACATCGTTTACAGCAGTTAATTGTGGAACACCAACCCCTGCTACAACTCTTGTAGTGCAAATTGAACCAGGTCCAATTCCTACTTTTACAGCAGAAACACCTGCATCTATAAGATCTTTTGCAGCCTCAGCAGTAACAATGTTACCACCTATTAGTTCAAGTTCTGGATAAACTTTTTTAATTTCTCTAACAGCATTTATAATTCCACTTGAATGTCCATGTGCAGAATCTAGAGTAACTATATCTACTCCAGCTTTAACAAGGGCTTCAACTCTTTTCATTAAATCAGGACCTACTCCAACAGCAGCACCACATCTTAATTTTCCTGAATCATCCTTGCATGCATTTGGGTATTGTACAATATTATCTATGTCTTTTATAGTAATTAATCCCTTTAAATATCCTTCTTTATCAGTTATAGGTAATTTTTCTATTCTATTTGCAAGCAAAATTTCTTTTGCTTCATCTAATGTTGTTCCAACAGCAGCAGTTATAAGCCCTTTACTTGTCATTATTTCACCAACAAGTTGATTCATATCTTTACGATATTTAATATCTCTATTTGTTATAATTCCTATTAACTTTCCACTTTCTTCTATAACAGGTAAACCTGAAATTTTATATCTTTTCATTATCTCTTCAGCTTGATAAACTGTACTTTCTTTATTAAGAGTTATAGGGTTTGTTATCATTCCGCTTTCTGATCTTTTTACTCTATCCACTTCTGCTGCTTGCTCTTCAATAGACATATTCTTATGTATAAAACCTATTCCTCCTTGTCTTGCAAGAGCAATTGCCAAATCAGATTCAGTTACTGTATCCATTGCAGCACTTAAAATTGGTAAGTTTAATGTTATCTTTTTTGTTAATTTTGTTTTTAAGCTAACTTGATGAGGTAATACATCAGATTTTGCAGGTATCAAAAGTACATCATCAAATGTTATAGCTTCTTTTAAAATTTTTCCGTTCATTTCTCCTCCTAAATTAAATATAGTTTATCAAGATATTTTTTACATTTTTAAACTCATCTTAAAAATTTATTTGATATTATATCAAAATTTGAATATTTTATCTAGATTTTTATTAATATTTAGTTTACATTTTTCAATTTTGTTTAGAGAGTGAATAGAAAATTTTTATTTTCTATTATAGATATCCAATTTATTATATGGAATTTCTATTTCATTTTCATCAAATAGCTCCTTAACTCTTTTATTTATATCATACATAACATCAAAATAATCTTCTATTTTTACCCAAACTCTAAATCTATAATCAAGTGAACTTGAATTATGTTTAATAAGGGATATTACAACAGTTCTTTCTTCATTTTGAACTATTCTTTTTTCTTCATCTACAACCTGTTGTAATATTTTTAATGTTTTTTCTACTGAGTTATCATAAGAAGTTGAATATACTAGATCTAATCTTCTTTCTGGATTTTTTGTAAAGTTTATTATTGCAGAATTTGCCAGTTGACTGTTAGGTACTATAAGAGCTAAGCCATCGGGAGTTGTTATTGTAGTATAAAGAATATGTATACTTTTTATAACTCCTTCTATAGCTCCATTGTTAGCAGATATAAAATCACCTTTAGAAACATTTTTAAAAAATAATAATATCATTCCACTTGCTAAATTTGCTAAACTTCCTTGTAGAGCTAAACCTACAGCTATTCCTGCAGTACCTAAAATAGTAACTAGAGAAGTTGTCTGTACTCCTAAAGTGCTTATTACAAAGAAAAATAATACTATATATAAGATTGTTTTTATAAGTGATCTTAGAAAACTTGAAAATAAAGGATCTACCTGTCTTCTTTCTGAAAATTTCTTCATGGAAAATAATATAAAATTTACAAGTTTAGGCCATATAAAAACTAATATCAATAAAAAAAGCAATTTACCCGCCAAAATAGGTAAAACCTTTTCAAATTTTTGTAAGCTATCTGTTAGCATTCTTTCTATCATACTTTTTTCTATAATAATTTCTTTCATTTTTACTCCTACCTTTTAATCTATAATTTTACTAAATGCTAAATCAACAACTCTTATTCCATCTACTGCAGCACTGGTTATTCCGCCAGCATAACCTGCTCCTTCGCCTATTGGAAAAATTCCTTTAATAGATAGTGATTCACCTTTTAAATCTCTTAAAATTTTTACAGGTGCTGAAGTTCTAGTTTCAGGGCCTATTAGATTGACATTTTTAGATATAAATAAATTATTTTTAGACCAATTTTCAAAAGCTGCTCTTAAATTTCTTGTAATGTATTCTGGAAAAAAATTGTTCATATCATAGGCTGTTAATTTCATTTTATAACTGCTTTCTATACTCTCTTTAGTTACAATATTTTTCATAAAATCAATGACATTTTGATATATTGCTCCATAAGTCCCTACAATTTCATAGTTCTTTTTTTCTAACTTTTCTTGTAGTTTCATACCAGAAAAAATTTGATCTCCATAATCTTTTTCAGAAATGCCAACAACAATAGCTGAATTAGAAAATTTTCCATTTCTTGTTGAATAGCTCATTCCATTTACAAGTGAAGCACCTGATTCAGATGATGCATTTACTATTTCTCCACCTGGACACATACAAAAAGAAAAGATTCCTCTTGTTTCATTTTTATTATTATATGCCATATTATAAGTTGCTGCTTCTAAATTAGGATTTGATATATTTTTTCCATACTGCATTTTGTCAATATCTCTTCTCAAATGTTCTATTCTTAGACCAATAGCAAAGGGTTTATTCTCCATAGCTAAACCTCTCTGATAGAGAATGTTATAAGTGTCTCTAGCTGAATGACCTATTGCAAAAATAGCTTTATCAATTTCATATTCATATTCTTTATTATTATTTTCTTGGATTATTAAAGATTTCAAGCTTTTATTCTCTATTTTTATATCTTTTACCTGAGAATTAAAATAGAATTTTCCACCCATAGATTTTATTTTTTCTCTTAGGTTTTTAACAACTATTCTCAACACATCTGTACCTATATGTGGCTTATAATTCCACAGAATTTCCTCTTGTGCACCGCAACTTACAAGTTCATTGAAAATTTTATCTATGTATTCACTCCTTATACCTGTATTTAATTTTCCATCTGAATAAGTTCCAGCTCCTCCTTCACCAAATTGTATATTTGAATTTGGATTTAGTTTGTAAGTTCTTATAAACTCAGCAGTTGTTTTATTTCTTTTTTCTACCTCTTCCCCTCTTTCAAAAACAATAGGTATATAGCCATATTCTGCAAGTCTTAATGCAGAAAATAAGCCAGCTGGACCTGCTCCAATAACAGCCACTTCTCTTTTAGGATAAATAGGAAGCCTTTTTTTTAAAAAAATTTCTTTTGCTAGACTTAGCTTTTTATACTTTTCCAGATTAATTTTTTCTTTTAACTCTATTTCTAAACTATAAATAAACTTTATATCATTTTTTTTTCTACTATCTATAGATCTTTTTAGGTACTTTAAATTTTTAATGTTTTCTTTATTTATTCCATTTTTTTCTAATTCTTTTAGAATTTCTGAATTTTGTTCTTTATCTATAGATATAATTAGATTATTGATATTAACCCTCATTCAATGCTCCTTATTTTACTTTTAATAAGTCATGTATTCTTATTATTCCAGTAAACTTTTCTCCATCAAAAACAGGCAACACATTTATTTGACTAGGTCTGTCCTCCATAAGTGACAATGCATCTGTTGCCATATCCTCCATGTCTATTTTTGTATAATTTATTGTCATTATATCTTTAGCTTTTAAGTTAAAAAAATTTTCTCTATGTTTTAAAGCTCTTCTTATATCTCCCTCAGTAATAATTCCCACAAGTTTTTCATCTTCCATAACGCAAACTATTCCAAGCTTTTTGTCGTTCATAAGAATTACTATTTCATCTATTGCACTATCTTTAGTGCACAGTGCCAAGCTCAATCCAGATTTCATTAAATTTTTAACCTTCGTTAAGAGTTTTCGTCCTAAACTACCACCTGGATGATACATAGCAAAATTTTGTGGCTTAAAGTTTCTAAGCTTCATAAGACAGCCAGCTAAAGCATCTCCCAAAACAAGAGCTGAAGTCGTTGAAGCCATAGGTGCTAAATTTAGAGGGCAACCTTCTCTATCTACATGGGTATCTAAAACGATATTAGATACTTGTGCAAGAGAAGATTTTATATTTCCTGTCATAGCAATTATATATGCTCCTATATTTTTAATTGCTGGTATTATAGACATAATTTCTGTATTTTCTCCACTGTTTGAAATAGCTATTACTATATCTTCACTATTAACTAATCCTAAATCTCCATGTAGTCCTTCTGTAGAATTCATATATGTGCTTGTTGTTCCCGTTGAAGCCAGTGTTGCAGATATCTTCCTTGCTATTATTCCTGTTTTACCTATTCCAGTTAAAACTACCTTTCCTTTACAGTCCAAAATTTTTTTAACAGCATTTACAAAATTTTCGGATAAATTATTTTTTCGCTTTTCTAAAGCTTCAATTTGAGCAATATATATACTTTGTGCTATGTCAATAATATCTTTATCAGTCATTTAAAAACTCCTTTTGTTCTTATTATTTAAAATTATATATATTATTTTCTGTAATTAGCATATCAACTTTCTTATCAAAAGTTTCAGTTACTATTTTTTCTTCAATAACCTGTATTTCAAATGCTATGGCTATTTTTTTTGCAGATTCATAGTTTGTAAAAAATCTATCATAGTAGCCTCTTCCAAAACCTATTCTATTTCCAAATTTGTCAAAGACAATACCTGGAACTATTATTAGTTCAATTTCTCCTAAAAATTCCTCGCCTAGTGGCTCCATATTTCCAAAAGGACTTTTAGAAAACAGTCCATTATTTTTAATAACTATCATTTTATCTCTGTTTATAACTCTTGGTAAAATTAAAGTCTTTTTATTTTCTTCTATAAATTTATTAATTTCATTAGTCATAACTTCATTTTTAAAATCCATATATGAAAGGATATTTTTAGCCTTTAAAAAGCTTTCTTCTTTTATAAGCTTTTCAAAAATTTTTTTACTTGCTTCTTTAATAAAAGTTAAATCTAAGCTCTCTCTTTTTTTTCTTATTATTTTTCTCAATTCATCCTTATTCATTGTTTTCTAACCTCAATTTTATGGATTTAATATCATTCCAAAAATTTGTTGCTACAATTGATTTTTTTCCCTCATCATTTCTTGCTTTTATAACAGATTCTATATCATAGGTAATAAAAGTTTCGATTTCTCCTTTCCAATTAAAAAATTCGCCTCTTTCTCTATCAAAGTCAACTTCTTTCCCTAAAACTATCTGTGCTGTATCACTTCCCAAAAATACAATAATCCTAGGGGCAATTAAAGCAATTTGCATAAATAATAAATCTAATAATTTTTTTCTATCCTCTTCAGCTATAAAAAATTTAAACTTTACTTCTCTTTTCGATAGGGTAGTTATATAATACATATCAGGCCTTATTTCAACAATATCTAAGAGCTTTAATAAGAATTCACCAGTAGAATTTGCACCAACCTTATAATTTTCAGCTAAATATAATCCAGTATCATTTCCAATAAAAAGTATAGGAGCATTCCTATCTCCCATTCCAATTAAAACTTCTCTTTTGTCTTTAGGAATTAAATCATTTCCAATTGTTCCGACTTCAAATTTTATTTCTTCCCATAACTCCATTATTTCTTCCATAAAATCACCTACTATATATCTATTAGCTCGCTCACTTCATCTTGAGAAGTAATTTCATATTCAGGTCGACGAAGCATCCTATCAAATTCATCATCTAATGTCTGTTTTATAAGTTTTGGGTCATTACTATCTTTACTGACATGAGCTAAAAATATTTTTTTAATTTTTTCAGTATACATTTCTTTTATAAATCTCGCACAATCATTATTTGAAAGATGACCATTTCTACTTTTAACCCTTGACTTTAAATTCCATGGATAAGAACAATTCATTAACATATTATAATCATAATTGCTTTCAATAACCATAGCATCAACACCTTTAAAGGCTTCTCTCACAACATTATCAACATAGCCAATATCTGTTGAAACAGCAATTTTTTTACCTAATTGACTTTCTAGTCTAAAACCTAAAGTTCTCACTGCATCGTGCATGACATCAAAGGGAGAAACTTTTATAGTATCATTTAAAATAAAATCCTTATCTATTAATTTTACTAATCCCCTATTAATTTCACCTAATTTTGGCATTCCAGCTTCATAGCTTTCAGGACTAATATATAGAGGTATATTATATTTTCTTGCTATTATTCCAGCACCGTTTATATGGTCACTATGTTCATGAGTTATTAAAATAGCTGAAATATTTGCTAAATTTTCACCTATTTGTTCTAATTTTTCTTCAATTTTTTTGCAGCTGAACCCAGCATCAATTAAAATTTTTAGTCCATCAACTTCTATATAGGTGGAATTTCCAGCACTTCCACTTCCTAGTACAGAAACTTTCATTCTCTTATATTTCCTTTCCTTTTTATTATATGTCTTTGTGGTTTTATTATTAACTCGTTTATAACTATGTTTGAATCTTGGTTTAAAATAAATTCAAGAGTTTTTGAAACATCTGAAGTTTTTATATATGAATTTTCATCTTCATGACATTCAAAAAAAGAATTTTTATAAAAATTTGTTTTAGTCATATCTAAATGAAGAGTTATAACTTTTACTCCATATTTTCTAACTTCTTCAAAAAGAGATCTACCAAAATGGCTAAGACCTGCTTTAGTAGCAGAATATGCAGCAGCATAAGGACTTTCTTTTTTTGCAGTTACAGAAGAAATATTTATAATAGTTCCCCTATTTACTTTCAAAGTTCTTAAAAAATATTGTGTTATTATAAGAGGAGCTTGTAAATTAACAGAAACCATATTTTTTATTTTAGATATATTCATCTCTTCATGTAAAGAAAAATATGCAAGACCTGCTGAATGAACTATTAAATTAAAATTCATTTTTTTTAAACTATGTAAAGTTTTTTCAAGACTATCCAGCTTGGATAAATCACACTTTATTTTAAAGAAATTTACGTCATCAATTTTAATTTTATCAAAATTTCTACCCAGTCCATAGACTTTAAAATTCATATTTAAAAGTTTTTTTGTTATTTCATAACCTATACCTGATGTAGCACCTGTTACTAAGGCTATTTTCATTTTAACACCTCTATTTTTATATGTATATTTTTTCTAGATTTATATACTCTAAGAGCCTTTCTTTAACAAAGTTCAAAGCTTTTTCTTTTTTTTCTTTGGAGTAAGAATAAACTCCATTCTCACAGGTGTATGGGTAGTATAAAATTTTAGAATTTGGATTTTGTTTTCTTAATTTTTTTAAGTAATCCTTTGATATTCTAAAAACTCCTATACTTATATCTATAATTTTATTTCTATTTAATTCAGAAAAAATTACTTTTATCATTTCAGAATAGTCAGCCTCAAAGTTTTCTTCATAGATTATAGGGTCTATACAAATTCGTGTATTCCAAGAATAATCATGCAGTTTTTTAATAGCTTCTATTCTTTTAAAGAAGCTTGAAGTATAATTTTCATAGTTATTTACTATTTTATTAGGAGATAGTGTGAAAGCAATTATGAAATTATCAAGGGCTTCTTTCTCCAAAAGACTTTTAATATTTGTAGATTTAGTTCTCAGCTCTACTTTTAAATTTTTATTTTTTTTAGTAAATTCATACCATTTAGAAACAAACCCAGAAATATTATCAAGTGCAAGAAGATCAGTGTCATAAGATATGCATAGATAAAGTTCTCCTAAATCTTTTAAAAGTCTTTCTACTTCCAAAAATACATTTTCAATATTAACAAATATTACTATGTTAGCAGAGGGGTAAACACCTTGTAAATAACAATATTCACAGTCATAAATACAATTTATTATAGAAGAAGTATAGTAGAAATTCTTATTATTAAAACTTTCGCAGACTTTTGCACCCCGATATATTATATTTTCATTTTTTTCAGCTAAAATAAGTTTAGGGCTCAATTTCTGAAGTGAAAAATTTTGATTATTATTTGAAAATACTTCTTTGTAGTTGTCTATTTCTATGACTTGAGATTTTGAAAATTTTTTTAAAATATTATGAGTAAGTTCATACTTTAAAGCACTTTTTTCAATGTAAATATGTGAAAATTTATTAGTCAATAATTCTTTTTTTAATATCTTCAAAATGTTTCTTTCCTTCTAATTTATTTTTTATTTCAATATTTTCATAAATTTTTAAAAATTTAAAAATATCTCTTTTAGATAATTTTAAATATCTCAGTAAATTTAAAAATTCATAGTACATTGTATCACTTAATTTAAGATTTTGTCTTATTTTTTTTATAAAATTTTCTTCTAGAAGGTTAAAATTTTGTTCATTTTCTTGTGAAAAATTTATAAGCTTTTCAATAAAAATAAATATTCTTTCATAAGCACGTAAGAGAAAGTTACTATTATTTAAATCTATAAACTTTCTTTCCTTTTTTGTATAGCTAAGTATGTCAGAAACTATTTTTAAAATTATGATTTTTTCTCTCTTGAAATAATAGCTAGCTGCTTCAAAAAATCCAATACTTTCCATATCAATGTAAAATCTTTCCTTGAATTTTTTATGAATGCTATATTGTATTTCATCATAGCAAATTAAAGTTCCTTCTAAAAAATCATGCTTATAGAGCATTTCAGGATAAAAGCATTGAGAGGAATAGGCATTTAATATTTTATTAGGCATTAAGATATCAGCTAAACTATCTTTATCACTAGTGCTTGCACAAAAACCTAAATTTATTATAAAATCTTCTCCTCTTATATTAATATTAGTTGAAAGTTGGCTTAAAGCTATACTGGATTTTATTCTTCCCACACCAGAAATAATTAATTTGATTTTTTCGTTTGAAAATATTTGAAATTTTGGAGAAGAATTTTCTTTTTTTAAATTATATTTATCTATCAAAGGCTTTGCTTCAATATAAAGGGCAGCTACTATATAAATCATTTTCTCTCACTTCTAGTATATAAATTTTCTTCTTATTATAGCATAAGAATTCATATAAATTTCATTTTTTAGTTTATAATTTCTTTTTTTTAAATTTGTTATTTTTTAATGAAAAACGTTCGTTTTTTAACAAATGATTTTTTTTTAAAAATAAAAAAATCATCCATTTCTTTAAAACATCTTGACAAGTCAATTTTTCCATTATAAAATTAACATAGTATATTTTTAAGGAGGTATTTTCAATGAAAACAGTTGGAATTTTTTATGGTACAAATGGAGGGAAAACTCAAGAAGTTGTTGATATAGTTGCTGCTCAATTAGGTGATGCTCAAGTATTTGATGTTGCAGATGGAATAGATGCAATTGAAATGTTTGATAATATTATCTTAGCTTCTCCAACTTATGGATTAGGAGATTTACAAGATGATTGGGCAAATGTTATCGATGAACTTGCTGATATTGATTTTTCAGATAAAACAGTTGCTTTAATTGGTGTAGGAGATGCAGCTTTATTTGCTGGAAACTATGTTGAATCTATGATGCATCTATATAATGCTGTAGAGCCTAAAGGAGCTAAAATAGTTGGAATGACATCTACTGATGGATATGATTTTGAAGCTTCTGAAGCAGTTATCGATGATAAATTTATGGGTCTTGCAATTGATGCTTCTTTTGATGAAGATGAAATAACTTCAAAAGTTGAATCTTGGGTAGAAAATTTAAAAGATGAATTACAATAATTAAAATTTTAAAAGGAGCTAAATAAATTAGCTCCTTTTATTTTAAAATATTTCATAATGAATTTTTTTTAAAAGCTCATCAGTTACTTTATTAGGATTTAATTTATGATCTGTTTCTCCTAATACAAGCAAAGCAAGTAATTTATAATTTTCTGGAAATTTTAAAATTTTTCTTGCACAACTCTCACTATCTTCTCCAGCTTCATTTTGACGAGAGCGTATCTGTATCCAACAACTACCCAATTCTAAAAAGCTAGCCATAAGCTGCATATTAGTCATTGCAATTGAGCAATCTTCAATCCAAGTATCAGATTTAGTTGTATCAGCTAAAACAGCAATTACAGCATTTCCTTCATTTATAAACTTAGCCCCTTTCTTACATTCAGCAAGTAAATTTAATCTTTTTTTATCTTTTATAATAATAAACTCCCATGGTCTAATAGCTTTTCCACTAGCTGATAAAAGAGCAGCTTTTAAAACTTGTTCTAATTTTTCATCTGTTATATTTTTTTCGTTGTATTTTCTTATACTTCTTCTATTTTCCATTAATTCTAATAAATTCATAAATTATCTCCTCCTTTTCTTATTTGTGTAATAAATTTTACCATAAAATAATAAGTCATTCAAATTCAAAAATTTTTTATATTGAAGTTTTGTAGTAAAAAGTTTATAATATTTTAAATCTTTTTTTAGGAGGTATTATGAGAATTAATAAAATAAAAAATTTACTTTTAGTATTTGTAGTTGGATTTTTAATAGCCTGTACTTCTACAGCACCTATAACAGGAAGACGACAATTAAAATTAGTTGATGATGCTTCTATAGTTAATAGTTCTGTTGCTTCATATAATCAACTTATAAATCAAACAAAAGCTAAAGGTTTACTCGCAAATAATACAGCAGAAGGACGTAGACTTGCAACAATAGGTAAGAGAATTGCTAAAGCAGTTGAAACATATATGATAGAAAATGGAATGGGTGAAAGACTAAAATATTTGAACTGGGAGTTTAATTTAATAAACAGCAAAGAAATAAATGCTTTTGCCATGCCAGGTGGCAAAATTGCGTTTTATACTGGAATTTTACCTATCTTAAAAAATGATGCTGGTATTGCCTTTGTTATGGGACATGAAATAGGACATGTAATTGGTGGACATCATGCAGAAGGAGCAAGCAATAGACAAATAGCAGGTCTTGCTGCGGGGCTTACTAATATTTTTGTAGGAGGAACAACTTCTGCCTTAGTTTCAGATGGACTTTCTTTAGGTTTATTAAAATTTAATCGTACTCAAGAATATGAAGCTGATAAATATGGTTTAATCTTTATGGCTATGGCTGGGTATAATCCTGAGGAGGGAATAAGAGCTGAAGAGAGAATGGCAGCTATATCAAGTAAAAATGCTTCTGATTTTACATCTACTCATCCAGCTAGTGAAAAAAGAATTCAGGCTTTAAAAGACTTTTTACCAGAAGCTATGAAATATTATAAAAAATAGAATTAATTAAAATAAAGACTATAATGAGAGTTTTAAGCTTAAAATATTGAAAGGAAAATATATGGCAAAAAGAAAATTCAAAGCGAGTGTTTTACTAAATCCAGTTCCAGCTGTATTAGTGACATGTAAAAATTCTGAAGACAAAGAAAATGTCTTTACGGTTGCGTGGACAGGAACAATTTGTTCTAAACCTCCAATGCTTTATATATCAATAAGACCTGAAAGATTATCTTATGATTATATAAAAGAAACAAAGGAATTTATAATAAACTTACCTTCTTCTGCTCAAACAAAAGCTATTGATTATTGTGGAGTTCGTTCTGGAAAAACTAATGATAAAATAAAAGAAATGAATTTTACTATGATAAAAGGTGAAAATGTAAATTGTTCCTATATTGAAGAATGCCCTATAAATATAGAATGTAGAGTTAAGAATATTATAGAGTTAGGTACTCATGATATGTTTATTGCAGAGGTACTCTCTACACATGTAGATGAAGCTTTAATAGATGAGAAAGAAAAAATACATTTTGAAAAAGCAAACTTAATAACTTACTCACATGGAGAATATTATCCTCTTCCTAAAACTTCAATAGGAAAATTTGGATTTTCTGTTGCCAAAAAAATAGTTAAAAAGAAAAAAGTAAAAAAATAAAAAAATCAGGGGTTGTTGCAAATCAGATTTTAAAAAGTTTTGTTTGTCACACTGTTTATAAAATTCGAATATTTTTGAGAAGTATAGCTTTAATATAAATATTAGAAATTATTATTAAGTATGATTTCAAAACACCTACAAATCTTTAAATTGTAATAGCCTCTTTTTCTTTATGTAGAATATTCTTTTATATTGCACAAAATAAAAAAATAAGGTATAATAACTTAAGTGGAGTATTTTTGTTTAATATGATATATAATAGAAATATTTAAGAAATACTTTAAAAATATTTGGGAGGTGTTGATATGGGATTATTCGATTTAATTGAAACAAGACGTCGTGCAAAGGAAAGAAGAAGAAAAGCAGCTAATGCAGCTAAAATAATTGCAGGTGTGGGAGTAGGAGCAGCATTAGGTGTTTTATTTGCCCCAAAATCAGGTAAGAAAACTAGAGAGGACATTGCTAATGCAGCCAAAGAAGGAATTGACTTTGTAAGTGAAAATGTTAACACAGCTATGAAAGCTATTAGAGATAAAAGTGAAGAATTAAAAGATGCTGTTGTTGAAAAATATGATAAATTCTCAAATAAAAATATAGCAGAGGCTATACCTGAAAATATTGATAAATTGGAAGAAAAAATTGAAGAGACTAAAGAAAAAGTGAAAAAGAAAGCTAAAATAATAAAGAGAAAGGCAAAAGATGTTAAAGAAAAAGCAGAAGAAAAGGTAAAAGAAGCTAAATAATAGGAGGGAAATTATGGTAACAATTGATTTAGAGTTAACTTTAAAAGTCCTACTATATATTACAGTTATAATATTTTTTATACTGTTTACTTTAACTTTAATAAAAGTTAAATGCTTTTTCTCAAAATTAGATTCTATTTTAAAAAATACTAAAGTAGAAATAGAAAAAAGTGTAGCTCAATTACCAAGTTTACTTAAAAATACTAGTAAAGTGTTAGAAGATACCAATCTTAGCTTAGAAAAAGTAAATCTACTTCTAGAAGATGTTGATTGTATTTTGAAAGATTCTAAAAAGAATATTGTGGATAGTTCAAATAATGTTTCTTCTGCCTTAGAAAATATTAAAAATATTTCTACTAATGTTGCAGATTCAACTAAATTTCTTACTGAAAATATTATTGATAAAACTACAGGAATTAAAGAAAACTTTAATAGTATTGTAGATATTTTTGATACAATTATTGAGTATATAGAATTATTTAGAACGTATTTTAGAAAAAGAAAATAAGTTTAGTTAATTTAAAAGGGTAGAATTATGTTTCTACCTTTTTGTTTATATCCAGTAGAAATTAATTAAATTTTATTTATTAAAATGCTACTAAGATTAAGAAATAAAAATTTTGGAGGACATTCTATGAATATAAGAAAATATTGGAGAGCTATTATAGAACGAAATGCTGAAGAAATCTCGAATTATTTTAAAGATACTGCTATTATTAGATGGCATAATACAAATGAACAATTTACTTTAGAAGAGTTTATTAAAGTAAATTGTGAATATCCAAGTAATTGGGATTGCGAAGTTGAACGAATAGAAGAAATAGCTGATTTAATAATTACAGTAACAAGGGTGTTTGCTACGAATAGCTCTGTTTCTGTTCATGCAACTTCTTTTCTTAGGATAGAAGGTGAAAAAATTGCTTCGCTGGATGAATATTGGAGTGATGATGGAGAAGCACCAAAGTGGAGATTAGATCTGAAAATAGGAAGAAGAATTATATAATTTTTAGTTTGAAGATATTAAAGAATATTAAATTAGAATTTAGAGATGAATGAGCAGTGTTAAAATGTTATTATAAATGAGTCTGAGAGGAGAAATTATGAAAAATATAAAAAATTATAATGCAAAAAAATATGGTGATGAAAAAAATTATAAAAAAATAGAAGATGGAATTTATAAATATAGAGATAATGATAAGATAATCTATGTGAGCTCTATTTCTTTTGAACAGGAAGCAAATTATGAAGAAGGGGAGTATGCAGATGAAATTTCTCAATATCCACTGGAAGATATATTAGATAGATTTTATTGTTATATCTCGGATTTTTATGAAGATATAAATACTTCAGATTCTAAAATATGCTATTTAGAATTTGCAGCTACAGATATTGATAATATTAAAAGTTTAAGAAGTATAATAGGAAAACATGTTTATAATAAAGCAAATGAAGATAGAGTTGAGCTGATTATTGAATAAATAAAAAAACTTTACTCTCAAATATGAAATAGAGAGTGTGAACTTTTTTCGAGAGTGTGAACT
>NZ_JAUMYY010000058.1 GCF_030528405.1 Fusobacterium sp. | reverse complement strand
ATCACTTTTTCAAGTTCGGCTTGAAGTACCTCTTTGTTTGGAATATACAGTGTATATCTTGACGCAAAGATAGTATTGGAAATGCCACCGAGTGCGTACTCCGCTTGTATGTTTTCCTTGTCGGTACATAAAATAATGCCAATCGGCTCTGCGTCCATCTCGTCATTCACTTCTTCCCTGAAATAATTCAAATACATATTAAGTTGCCCCACCGCTTCAGGCATCAGTTTTCCTGTTTTCAATTCTATCAACACATAGCTTCGGAGTATTTTGTTATAAAACACCATATCCACATAATAATGTGTATTCCCCAAAGTCACCCGTTGCTGTGAACCGACATACATAAAGCCTTTCCCCAGTTCCAACAAAAAGTTTTCAATATGAGCGATTAAAGCTTTTTCTAAATCACTCTCCATTATCGGCTTTTCTTCAGGTAGCCCCAAAAACTCAAAAACATAAGGGTCTTTGACAATATCCGAGGAACTCTGTATATCGTTGCCTTTTAATGCCAACTCTAACACTTTTTCCTTGTTCTCTTTTCCGGAAGAAAGCAATAATCTCTCATATAAGGATGTTGATATTTGTCGTTTAAGTTCTCTTACCGACCATCCGGCATTTTGACTTTCTTTTTCATAAAAAGAGCGTCTGCTATCATCAGATATTGATAATAATTCACTGTAATGCGACCAGCTTAATTTTCCAGACACTGTCTGGAAAATTGGATAAGTCAAATAGAACTTTCTCATATTAAAAAGATTGGACTTAGAAAAACCCCTACCGAATTCTTTGGTCAAATTTTTTGAGAGATTTTTAAGTAACTCCGCTCCATATTCAGCTCTTTCAGAATGATTCTGCTCATTCGTAACAATTCTCTTCCCAATCTCCCAATAAGTTTGAAGCAATGTCGAGTTTATTTCCATTGCAATATGGTTTCTTGAATGAATGACTAAGCTCTTTATTTCATCATAAAGTCCATTCATTGTACTTTCATCCTTTAACTTAATTTCGCTCATCTTATTCCTTTCCATAACCATCATCAAAGCTAATCACATCATTAGGAGTGCATTCAAGTGCCTTCATACATTTTTATAACTTCTTGGTACTCCCTTTTTACTTCCTCCCTCAAGGAAATAGGCTCTAATATCTCTGCCTCTTTCATAAATCCTCTAAAATACATCTTAGCATTTTCATTAGCAGTTTCAAAATAAAAAATATCTCCCTCTCTTTTTATGAATTTAGGTCTGTAATCCGTAAGTCCTTTCATCATACTTTCTCCTAAAGTTGTCAGACGAACTTTTACTACATTCCCCATACTTAAGAAAGGATCATATTTCTTTCTCATATTTTCAATAAATTTTTTATCTCTCTTTTTTACTTTTTCAGGCAAAATAGAAATTATTTCCAGTTCTTTTAGTTTATAATTTTGATATGAATTTTTACTCTCCACATAACAAAATAAAAAATTTTCATTTCCTTTATCTTCTCTACGAATAAATATTGGTTCTATATCAAAAATCTCTGAAAAATATTTTATTTTAATTTTACTATCTTCTTTTATCGCATCAAGTATAGTCTTCAATCTATCCTCATAGATAAAAAGTTCCCTTTGATACTTAAACTTAGAGCAATATATCTCAAATAATTCTCTAAAATATTCTGCCTCTATTTCAACTTCATTGGATTTTAAAACATCATAATAAATCTCTTTATTATTTACATTCAAGTCAAATTGAATAATTTTTTTATAGGATCTTCCCTGAGCCTGAAGTAATCTCTCAGAGTCAATTTTTTTATTAAATTTCAATTTTTCCAGAATATAATTACAAAATTTATTATTATTAATCCCAAAATCTTCCTGATCTATTTTCATTATATACCAAATATCTTCCGGAACTGTAACTCTGATTTTCTTCAATACTCTCCCTCCTTGACTTAAATATAATATTTTTTAATTATATTATAGAAGACTTACTTTTTCAAGTTTAAATATCATTCTTTCAGTAAAAAATTAACTTCACTATCTTATTTTTACTACTGCTATATTTCATAGTATCCATAAGCATTTGCTACATTTTTAGTTTTTCACCTCCTAATTTTTTTATTTCTTTCCTATAGTCACTTTTATAATTTACTTTTCACTACTAATTATATAATTAGTCTTTAAAATGAAAAAAGAATTGCTATAGTTAAAATTAATACTGCAACACATACACCAATAAGTTTTAAAAATGAAATCTATATAAGAATTGGCTCTAATAATAAACCTGCAAGAGTATTTCCAGAAAAATTAAGAATTTTATGGAATAAAGCTAGTGGATTCAATTACGAAGAAACAATAGTAAAAGAAAATCTTTCTGTAGAAGAAATTTTAAAGTTATTAGATTTCAAAACATATTTTAAAATGAAAGATTGGCTAAGTGACAAATCACCTTTAGAAATAATTAGAGAAATGGAACAAGATGGATTTATAAAAAAAGATAATTCTTCTTACCACGTGAAAGCTTTAGGTGCATTGCTTCTAGCACATAATTTAAAAGATTTTAATTTAGAAAGAAAAGGTGTTAGGATAATAATATACAATGGTATTACCAAATCATCTATTAGGGAGCAAATGGAAGGAAAAAAAGGTTATGCTTTAGGATTTGAAAATATAATAAAAAGTCTTAAAAAATTTCTTCCTCAAGAGCAAAGATCTGTAGATGGAAGAATGGAAACTTTTGAATTTTATCCTAATACCATTATAAGGGAACTAGTTGCAAATGCAATTATTCATCAAGATTTAAGCATTGCTGGTTCTGAAGTAAAAATTGAAATTTTTGAAAATCGTATTGAAATCACAAACCCTGGCAAATCAGTTATCGATGTTTGGAGATTTTATGATTGTAATAAAAGTCGAAATGAAAAACTTGCTTATTATATGAGACAATTAAGATTGTGTGAAGAATTAGGAAGTGGCATAGATAGAATCGTTGAAATATCTGAGCAAAAAAATCTTTTTACTCCTAAATTTATCATTACAAATGAATATGTTAATGTTAAACTATTTAAAGATAAAAAATTCGAACAGATGGTCGATGACGATAAAATGAATATTTTATTCTATCATTGTTGTTTTAAATATTCTGTTGATGAATATATGACTAATTCTTCTCTGAGAAATAGATTTGGTTTGGATAATTCAAAATCCTCTACAGATAAAATAAGCAATTTAATAAAAAAAGCAAGAGAAATTAATATTATTAAATCTGGACCTAATAAAAGTTATATTCCTTTTTGGGCTGAGTAAAAAGTTTTCGAATGATTTCGAATACATTAAAATTTTATGTTGATTTTAAAGTAAAAATAAAAAATATTTTATCAAAATTGAAAGTAAACACGGATTTTTCTTATTCCATAGTAAAAAAGCTGTTGCAAATACTTTTAAAATGCAACAGCTCCTAGATTTTTTTCACACTCTCTTTTCTATTTTATATTTTTTATCATTTCTGCAACAAATAAATAGTTTTCATAAGCTTCTTTTATATGTGGCATATCCAATTTTAAAGCATTAGTTGGAAACTCAGTAAGCGATTGAGAACGTAATACTTCTCTACGAAGAGTGTTTACAAAAGTTCTGAAACTTTTATTTGTAATACGATTATACTCTATTGATTCAAACTTACTTTGACGATAAAATTCTTGTAAAGTTTTATTCTTTATATCTTCCTTATCATCAGCAAAAATTTCATCATATTTTAAGTCTACTATTTTTCCATCTTCATAGATAACTTCAAGTCTTGTGCTTATTCCACTGTCATATGGTTGAGTTATTCCTACATATCTCTTATTAGTAGCTTTTCCTTCAACTTCTTTTGCCATTTCTTTTAATAAAGGCACAAACCCATTTCTTGCACTGTTAGATGAGCCGAACAATGTCTTATATTCAAAATCTAACTTTTGATTTTTTAACACCTGCCATTCTAAATAACTCATTCCATTTATAAGTGTTACCAAAGTGTAATCCGTTCTTGCGTTTTTTGCTTGGAAAAAACCATAACCTGAACGACGCTTTGTTTCCCCAGCCCATTCAGAAGCATAATATGTAATAGGTGGTCTTTCATTTAGTTCTATATGCACTATTTCATTGTTATTAACCACAACTTCAGCATAAGCCTCATAGCCACCATCAAAAACTTTTTTTCCAGAATAATAATCCCCAACTATAATTCCCTTAGGAGCTTGAACAGACCAGTACATTGCATCTATTTTTTCTTGTCCTTTTTTAGTTTTTTTCTTTGCTATTTCCATAGCTTCTTTAATTTTGGGATCCATTTCCAGTTCCTTAGATACTCCCTTTTTTCCATCATACTTCAATGTTTGAGAGTGGTTTATCATATCCGCAACAGTTCTTGAAGCTCCTGCTGATGCATCATAGTCATAAACTTTCCCATTTATAACTATTTCTTCAGAATTTTGATCTATGTATTTGTAATAATTTGGAGTATAATTTATTTTTTCTCTTTTCTTATTTTGAAATACATAATCTTCCAAGTTAATAAGAGTTTTCCATTTATCAATTTGACTTACTGTTGGTGCTGCTACAGCATCGACTTTCATTGTTGCACCTGCTTTAGCATCTACATTTGTTTTAGCACTAACTTCTAAAGAAAATACCCCCAGCAGTAAAAATGTTTTTAAAATATTCATTCCCTTTTTCATAATTTATCTCCTCCTATTTTTGTTTGATTTTCACTATATTTTAGCAAATTTTCTCTATTTTGTATATAATAAAAAACTTTATCAAACATTTTACAAATTATAAAAATATCTAAGTTAAAAACTTATTCAAGAACCTTTTAAAAAACATCTGAATAACTTGTCTTCTCCTGAAAAATTTTCATTAATACATCTGTTGTTAAATTTTCTTTTTCTTTATCACTTATATCCAAAATTATTTCTCCATTATGAAGCATTATAAGTCTGTTTCCATATCTTATAGCATCTTGTAAATTGTGTGTTATCATAAGTGTTGGAATCTCTGCTTTTAAAACTATTTCCTCTGTCTTATCCATAATCAACTTTGATGTTTTGGGATCAAGAGCTGCTGTGTGTTCATCAAGTAATAGGACTTTAGGTTGATTTAAAGTTGCCATTATTAAAGCTAGACACTGTCTTTGTCCCCCAGATAAGTATTTAACTTCTGTATCCATAAAATCTTCCAATCCCAAATCTAATTCTTTTAAAAGCTTTCTATAATCTTCTTTTCTTAAATGATTTAGTCCCAAACTAAAACCAAATCTTTTACCTTTATTATCAGCCATAGATAAATTTTCAAATATAGTCATTGAAGGGGCTGTTCCCATTGCAGGATTTTGATAAACTTTTGAAATAAATTTTCCTCTTTTATGTCTTGCCATTAAATTTATATTTTCACCATCCACCTCTATAAAACCTTCATCTGGCAATACATTCCCTGTTATCATATCTAATAAAGTTGATTTTCCTGCTCCATTGCTTCCAATAATTGAAATAAAATCTCCCTTTTTTATATCTAAATTTAATCCTCGAAAAATTCCTTTTTCCTCTCCTAAAGCTGAATAAAATGTTTTTTTTACCTCTGATATACGCATCATAGGATATCACTCCCCTTACCTCTTTGATGACGAATCCATAATACTAAAATAACAATAATTGATGTTATCATTTTTAAATCACTAGCATTTAAACCTAAAGATAGAGTTAGAGCAACAACTCCCCTATAGAATATTGAACCTATTATTGCTATGGTTGTTCCCATTTTTCTTTTTCTTTTACTAAATAAAGTATCTCCAATGATTATTGAAGCAAGACCTATAACTATTGTCCCTGTTCCCATACCTACATCAGCGAAACCTTGATATTGTGCTAGTATTGCTCCTGACAATGCAACAAAAGAATTTGATAGCATAAGACCATATATTTTATATTTTTTTTCATCTAAGCCCAAAGAAGTAATTAAATTTTCATTATCACCTAAAGCTTTCAGAGCAAAACCAAATTTTGTCTTTAACAAAAAATCTAATAAAAATTTACTTATTAAAATCAACAATATTATAATAGTTAAATTTGAAAAATCTGTATTAAATATATTTTTTTCTTCAAATAGTGGTATATTAGACTTTCCCATTATTCTTAAATTTATGCTATATAAGGCTGTCATAACTAAAATTCCAGCAAGTAAGTCCTTAACTTTTAATTTTACATGTAATATTCCTGTTACTGCTCCCACTAAGGCTCCCGCTAAAATTGCTATTAATAAACTTACATAAGGATTTATTCCTATTGTTAAAAGTTTTGCTGAAACAGCTGCTCCTAAGGGAAAACTTCCATCAACTGTCATATCAGGAAAATTTAAAATTCTAAATGAAATATATACTCCCAAAACCATTATTCCAAAAATAAGGCTCTGTTCTATCGTTGCCTGTAACATTTTTACTCCTCTTCTATATTTAATATTTTATTGCATCCTTTAAAATTGTTTTTTCAAGAGATATACCTAATTTTTCTGCTGTTTTTTTATTTACTACCAATTTATTTTCTTTTAGACCCTCCACTTTGATATCTTTTATTTCTCTACCATTTAAGATCTCTATTATTCTTTCCCCAGTCTGGTAGCCCAACTTCTCATAATCTATACTCTGACTTACTAAAGAACCCTTTTTAACTAATTCTTCTTCTGAAGCAATAGTAGGTATTTTCTGATCTAATGCCTTTTTATTTACTAAACTAATTGCAGATGAAACTAGATTATCAGTTGGAAGATATAAGACATCTATTTGTTTAAATAGAGAATTTAATGCTAAGTTTATATCATTTATAGAGTTAACTCCCTTTTCTACTATTGTTAAATTATTTTCCTCTAATATTTCTTGAAATTTTTTCAAAATAACTAATGAATTTTGTTCACTTGGATTATATATAAAACCAATCTTCTTGGCTTTTGGAAATAAAACCTTAATTAGTTCCACCTGTTCTTTCAAAGGAGAAGCATCTAATGTCCCCGTTATATTATTCCCTTTTAATCCTGCACTTATATGATCTGTAACTGCTGTAAAAACTATTGGTATAGTTTTAGTTGTATTTAGTGCTGCCTGTGCTGATGGTGTTGAAATTGCAACTATTAAATCTTTTTTACTAGAAACAAAATTTTTAGCTATTAACTGGGCTGTTCCGAAATCTCCCTGTGCTGATTGATAATCAACTTCAATATTTTTATCACCAGCTTTTTCTTTAAAAGCTCTTTGGATTCCTTCTCTTGCAGCATCCAATGCAGGGTGCTCAACTATCTGCGTAATTCCAATTTTTACTTTTACTTCATTTGATAATGCCAATGTGGTCAAACAAAACAACAAACTTAAAACTAATTTTTTCATCTATACTCCCCCTCTTTTTGAATCATTGGGAGCATTCTATCATAATTAGACTTATTGAACCAGATAACAATTTAAAAAATTTTTTGTTCGGTTTTTTTATTTTTTTTTATTTATTTTTAATATTT
>NZ_JAUMYY010000057.1 GCF_030528405.1 Fusobacterium sp. | reverse complement strand
TTTTTCAGTAATAGCAAAAGAAATAGCAGGAGGAATGAAATCAGGCTCAGTATATGCAATTGTAGGTAAGAATTTAGTAGAGAATACTGAAAGAGATAATTTAAAGGAGATAGAAAGTTCTTCAAAAACTCCTGAAGCAAAAAAAGGAGGAAGATTAGGAAAGGAAGAAACGAGAAATCAACTTAAAAACGATATAGGAAACACATTAATTGAAGATAACTGGAAAATTACAGGTGGAGGAGGTATAGAAAAAGAGGAGTATATGAAACCTCTTATTGAAGGAAGTAAAAAAGGTAGTAATTATGTTGACATTACTGCTAAAAAAATGATAAATGGAAATGAAATTACGATAAGGATTAACACAGTAGATACTTATAAAAAAACAGGATTATTAACAAATAGAGAAGCAAAAGCAGCTGATTTAATTAATATAAAGATTACAAGAGAAGGACTTAATAATCCAGAATTAATAACAATTCCTAAAGGAACAGGAACAGGAAATTTGAATGAAATACTTAACGAAATTAAAAAAAGATATTAATGGGGAGGTTTGAGATGAGGGGAAGAGGAATGTACTTCCGTGCTTTAAAAGAAGATATGATAGCTGGAGTTAAAGAATTAGAAGAGAAAATAGGCGGTTTACAATATGTGAAGGATGATATATATTATGAACCTAAATTTCTAATATATAATAGTATAGGAGACCTGCCTGAGATTGGATTAATAAGAATAGGTACTTATAATGATATTTTTTATAGTCAATGGAGGTATTTTGTATTAAAAAAAAATGAAAAATTTGAATACGAAAGATTTGAATTTTCTAAAGGTGGATGTCGGTATGATTTAAAAAATACGCAAGGAACAATAATATTTAAACCATCGGGAATATACTATGAAACAAATAGTATTATGCCAGGAGAAATAACAACAATATCAGAAGATGAAAGAGCGCAGTTTTTATTTAAAGAATTTAAGAAAGCTTTACAAAAAAATATGATGTTAGGTAAAGGTGTAGAATATATAGGTAAATCAATAATAAAAAATAAAGAAAAATATAGATTACCTTATGGAAGTCCCAGTTCACCTCCTGAATATGATTTAGATATCAGTGACTTAGTTTGGATAGAAAAAGGAAGAAAGAAAAAATAAATTTTTTATAGATAGCCTAAGTTAAATCTTGGGCTATTTGCTAAGGGATTTATAGAAAGAACAGTATTTGAAGAATTTTCACATATACTAGGTGGAATATGAAATAGTTAGAATAATAAAGTCATAAAACATATTTTTTGTAAAATAGGAGGTTAATTGAATGGAAGAATTATCAACAAAAGAATTTAATGAAATTTATAAAAAATATTTTAGAGAATATTTTGATAAACCTTTAAAAAAAGATGGATATTATAAAAAAGGAACTATCCATTTTTATAAAGTAAATAAATTAAAACTACGTGAAATAATAACTTTTCAGAGACACTATGATAGATTAACAGTAAATTTTGGAGTAGCTCCATTATGGTGTGGAACATTAAAAGGAGCAATGAGTATAGGAGGAAGAATTAATGTATTTTCAAAAGAGAAATCACATTGGCAATATCAATGGTGGGATATAAGAAATGAAGAAGAAATAAAAAATAGTATGGCAGAGATATTAGAATTAATTCAAAATGGACTATATAAATGGTTTAAAGAAAAAGAAAGTGAAGAAAATATATTAGAAGGTTTAAAAGAAGCATATTTTGATAAAGTCCATGAATATATGTTTTTAGCAACATCAATGGCAAAGTTTAAAAGATATGACGAAATACTACCGTATATTGAAAAAGTAAAAGAAGAATATCAAGAAGGGTATTCAGAAGAACAAAGAAATAGAGTGGAATGGCTCAAAGAACTTTTTGAAGAAATATTACTATTAGAAAAAAAAGTGAAAGAAGGTCATGAAGCAGTAGATGAATATATAGTAGAGAGAGAAAAACAATCATTGAAAGAGATGGGCTTAGAAAAATTGATTAAAGAATAAATTTTTTATAGATAGCCTAAGTTAAATCTTGGGCTATTTGCTAAGGGATTTATTAAAGAGTTTTTAACAGAAATTTTAAAAAAAATTAGAAAGCATAGAAAGAATTAATGAATTAAAATCAGAAGGAAAAGAAATAATAGCTTTTTATGATAAGGTAACTAAAAAGATATTTATAAATCAAAATGCAAAAGATGAAGAAGTGAGAGCTTCCATAGCAAGAGAATGGAAGATAAAACTGCTTAAATTTTTGTTCAAAAAATTGGGAATACTTCACTGTATCAAATGATATTAATTAAAAAATTTTAAATTAAATCAAGGATAATAAAAAAATATTTCTCAAAAAATAAAAAATATTATATAATAAAGGTATATTTTTTGAAAGTTTAGATTTTAGAATTTATAAAATTTTATATAAAATACTATTTTGGGGAGTTAAATGGAGAGATTGGAAAAAAGAAATATAGGTATAGATGTTTTAAAAGCACTATCTGTTATTTCTGTAATAATATACCATCTATATGAGTACAAGGGTACTTACATAGGTGTAATCGTTTTCTTTGTTATAAGTGGATATTTTATAAGTGCGATTTTAAATGAAAGAAAAGAGAGTTATCTTCAATTTATTTTTAAACGTTTCTCAAAAATATATCCACTTTTAACAATTGTTTTAGCAGTTATTTGTTCAGGATATTTTTTATTTAATGGTTATTTAACAAAAAAGATGATATATAGCTCACTATCGGCTTTTTTAGGTTTGAGTAATATATACCAAATTCAAAGTGGAATGTCATATTTTGAAAGAAGTGGAGATATGTATCCACTCCTACACACATGGACCCTATCTATTGAAATTCAATTTTATATACTATACCCATTTTTAATATATAGCCTAAAAAAATTAAAAGTTAACTATAAGAAAAGTACTATAATTCTTTTAATTTTATCGCTTGTATCTGCAGTAATAATGTTTCTTAAAGCAGAACAAAATTACGATATAAACACTTTATATTATGGTAGTGACACAAGAGTTTTTTCCCTTTTAATAGGAGGAGCATATTATTTTGCATTTAAAGATAAAAAAATAAATGAGAAAAAAATGAAGATTTTTTCTTCAATTTCTTTAGTACTCATAGTAGCAGCTATTTTATATGTCGATTATCTTATGGAAATTAATTATAGAGGTTTACTTTATTTTTTAAGTATTTTATCAGGTATAATAGTAGTTACAACAGTAAAAAGTAATTTTTTAAGTTGTGACAATAAGATTTTTAAAATCATAGCTGGCTTAGGGAAACATAGTTATTGTTATTATTTGTGGCAATATCCAATAATGGTATTTTCAGAAGAATATTTTAAATGGTCTGATATTAAATATATTTATACAGTTGGGATACAAGTGACTATTTTAATTATTGTTTCAGAAATTTCATATATATTTTTGGAAGAGAGAGTGAAAATGGCAAAATTATTACAAAAAACTTTTTTTATAGTTTATCTTATGTTAATATTTTTCCTTCCTATAAGTGAAGAAACAACTTCAAAAATTATAGAGGAAAGAATAAATGAAGTTGAAATAGAAATGCAGTTAAAAAATTTAAACTCAGAAATTCAAAAAACAGAAATTTCTGATGATTTTGAAAAAAGATTAACAGAGAACGATTTGGAAAAAGATGAAGTAAAAACTATAGAAATAAATGAAATTGAGAAAGTAAAAGAAAATGAAGAGAATATGGATTTAGAAAAAGCATCTACAGATGTTGGAGAAGTACAGGAAACAAAAGATCCTAAAACAGATAAAAAACTAGTAGATGAAGAATTAACAGAAAAAAAAGAGGATGCTGATGTTGCTGACTTTCATGACGAAGAAGAGTATACATTTATAGGAGATTCTGTTATGAAGGGAGCAGAACCTTTTATAAAAGAAATATTCGTAAATTCATTCATAGATGCAAAGGTATCAAGGCAGTTTACTAATTTACCACAAATTTTAGAAGAATTAAAAAATAAAAATAGTTTAAGTGATAGAGTTGTAATTCATTTGGGAACAAATGGAGTAATGAATAAAGAATCTTTTGAAAAATCTATGGAAATATTAAAAGATAAAAAAGTATATTTGATGAATTCAGTGGTTCCAAAATTTTGGGAAGAAACAATAAATAAAAATTTAAATGAGTGGTCAAAGGATTATGATAACATAGTTATTATTGACTGGTATAAAAAGGCTAAAGGAAAGAAAGAAATGTTTTATAAAGATGCAACTCACCCTAATAAAGAGGGAGCCAAAATTTATGCTGAGTTCATCTATGAAAGTATTAAAAATTAAATAAAATTTTAGACAAGAGCTGTTACAAATTAAAATTTTTTGAAGTTTTATTCAATAGCTTAAATATCTTAAGAGCATACCAAAGGCTCCTTTGAATATTAAGTAATGATAAAAAATAGATGAAATTTTTAAAATGTAACAGCTTCTTTTTTAGATCTGTGTCAAAATGGTGTTGATGAAAAATATTATATAAATAGAATTTTTTCTTTTATTTGACAATAGTTTATAGAATTTTTTTTCTCTATATGCTATAATTAATAGATTGTTTTATCTGGAGAGGAGAAAAAATGGCAGACATATTATGCGATACAAGGTATAAAATGGGTGAATACCCTAAAATTATAATATTGACTCATGCGGATGCGGATGGCTTAGTGGCAGCGATGATAGTAAAATTATTTGAGGAGATAGAAGATAAAAATAAGACTTTTTTAATAATGAGCAGTATGGATGTTACTTTAGCTCAAACAGACAAAACCTTCAATTATATATGTAACTACACTTCTCTTGGAAAAAGGGATAAGGTGTATATATTAGATAGACCAATTCCTAGTGTTGAATGGTTAAAAATGCAATATTTATCTTATACGAATATAATTAATATTGATCATCATTTAACGAATCATCCATCTTTTTATAAAGATGAAGATTGTTGTAAAAATATAGAATTTGTATGGGATGATAAAGTTAGTGCAGCTTATTTAACTTTAGAATATTTTAATAAACTCAAGGAAAATAGTGAAAATGTCAATACATATAAAAAATTATATGATAAATTAAAACCACTTACAGAAGCAACATCATTGTGGGACACATTCCAATGGAAGAATTTAGGAAGTTCTCAAGAGCATATTAAGCTAAAAAAAAGAGCTTTATCGATTAATTCAGCTGAAAAAATATTAGGTTCGGAAGCTTTTTATAGATTTATAGTAACGAGGGTCAATTCAAATAATTATACAGAGGAAGTTTTTAATTATTTTACATTATTAGATGAAGCTTATAATTTAAAGATGGACTCAGTATATAATTTTACTAAAAGGGCAATTTATACATTACCATTTAAAAAGTATAAATTGGGAGTAGTTTACGGAATAGAAGGGGATTATCAATCTCTTATAGCAGATAAAATATTTGCAGATAAAAAAATGGACTATGATATAGTAGCCTTTTTAAATATCTATGGGACTGTTTCATTTAGAAGTAAAAATGATATAGATGTCAGTGAAATTGCAAAAAAAATGGGGGATTTAGTTGGTTTTTCAGGAGGAGGCCATAAAAATGCTTCAGGTTGTAGAATATTTGATAGAGATGAAGTAAAGAAAAAATTAATAGAGACTTTTGAACAATTAATGCAAAAGATTTAAAATATAATTTTTTGTTCGTGGAGAAAAAATGTTAGAAACAATAAACAAAAGAAATATAAAGCTAAGTTATATGTATGACGGTTCAAGATATTTTGGTTTTCAAAGGCAGCCAAAGCATATAACAGTTCAGGGAGAAATTGAAAAAATATTAAATTTAGTTTGTAATGAAGAAATTAATTTAATTTCTGCTGGAAGGACAGATAGAGGAGTTCATGCTAAACATCAGGTTTCAAACTTTTACACTATATCCTCAATAACTGTTGAAAAATTTAAATATCTCTTAAATAGAGGTTTACCTCGAGACATTTATGTATTTGAAGTTGAGGAAGTCAAAGAAAATTTTAATTCAAGATATGATGCTAAGTATAGAGAATACGAATATATTATTTCTTCTGAGAGAAATCCTTTTGAAGCCAGGTATGTAAAATATTTTCCCGATAAAATTAATATTGAAAAATTAAAAGAAATATTTTTACCCTTTATAGGAATAAAAGATTTTCATAATTTTAGATTAAAGGATTGTGTTAGTAAGATAAGCATAAGGGAAATAGAAAAAATAGATATTGATAATTTTGAAAATAATAAAGTAAAGATAACAATAAGGGGAAGCTCTTTTTTAAAATCACAAATTAGAATAATGATTGGAACAGCTTTAGCTATTTATCAATCTAGGTTACCAGAAAATTATATAGAAATCTTATTAAAAGACTTTTCTAAAGAATACAAGAAAATTTTAGTGGAACCAGAAGGCTTATACTTAAGTAAAATTGTCTATTGAAACAATAAAGAGGTGATATTTATGAAATTAGTTAAAATCACAGAGCCAGGATATGAAACTATGCAGGAGATAGTAAAGATTGAAGAAGAAGCTTTTGATGGAGCAGGGAATGTTGATCTTTGGATAATTAAAGCTCTTATAAGATATGGTTTAGTTTTTGTTGTGGAAATTGACGGTAAAATAATTTCTATAATAGAATATATGCAGAGTTTTAATAAAAAGACTGTATTTTTGTATGGAATATCTACATTAAAAAAATATAGACATAGAGGCTATGCAAATTTCTTATTACTTGAAACAGAAAAGTATTTAAAATCTTTAGATTTTAAAGAAATAGAATTAACAGTTGATCCAAATAATAAAATTGCAATAAAAATGTATAAAAAAAATGGCTATATTCAAGATAAACTTTTGAAAGATGAATATGGTAAAAATATAGATAGGTATGTTATGAAAAAAATATTATAAAAGCATTGACAATGATATTAAAATAATGTACTATGTATACACTTGTAATGATTACAAATTTTATAAAAGAGAGGAAGATTTTTGTGTATTTTTATACAGAGGATATAAGTACTTATTTAAAGGAACATGGAATAAAACCATCTTATCAAAGATTAAAAATATTTCAATATATGATGGAAAATAATAACCATCCAACAGTTGATATGATATATAGAGCTCTTTGTCCAGAGATACCAACACTTTCTAAGACAACTGTCTATAATACACTAAATCTTTTCATAGAAAGAAAGATTACAACTATGGTTGTTATTGAAGAAAATGAAACAAGGTATGATTTAGTAATGGGTTCACATGGGCATTTTAAATGTGTAAACTGTGGTAAATTGATAGATATAGATCTGATAGATATAAATTATTCTGCTTGTGAGGAAATACAGGGAAGTGACATAACAGAAAAACATATATACTTAAAAGGTATATGTAAGGAATGTAAAAATCATAAGAACTAAATTTAAGAAAAGGCTGTTGTTTAAAAGATTGCAACAGCCTATTTTTTTATTCCTAAGGAAATTATAAAATGAATTTCAAGTCTTCATTTCTGAAA
>NZ_JAUMYY010000056.1 GCF_030528405.1 Fusobacterium sp. | reverse complement strand
ACTACATAAAAATTTATTTGATTTTTTCATCAACACCATTTGACACAGAGCCTTTATTTAACAAGTTTGCAAAAAAACTTTCAGCTTTCTTAAAATCATCTTCATCTGGATGAGTAGAAGCATCCTTCCATCTAGCTAATCTTTCCGGAGTAGGTGCATGCGGATGCCCTTCAGGGAATTTCATCATCATATCCATCATCTCCTTAGAAATTCTTCCCCAAATTAGAAGTCCATCAATAAACTCATTATTTTCAGAACATAATTTTTTAGCATTTTCAAATACATCTTTCCAGTGATCTGATTCTGGTCTTGCACCTAAAGTTCCTAAAAAATAAAGATCTTTATTTTTTAAGTTTTTTACAAAATCCATACTATCCTTATCCATAGTCCCTTTATCGCACCAAAAACCAACTATAATATTTTTATAATCGTCATAGTTAAGCCCAGCTATATCTTTTACATTAACTATTCTTTTATTTCCCGTCAATGCAGAATATATTCTTTCACATACTGCTTTAGTGTTTCCACTTATTGTTGAATAAACTATTAATGTCGACATACTCTCCTCCTTACATATCACTAAAAATTTCCTCAATTAATTTTGCACTCATACTATTTCCCCAAAATATTCCCTTAGTTAAATATATGACATAATTATCTTTTATCTCAATATATCCTTCTTTTTCATATTCTTTTAGTATATTAATCGCCTTACCATAAGCCTTTTCTGTGCAACATTCTCTTAATTTTTCTAAGCTAAATTTATCAAATTGCATCATACCTGATATTGTAGATAATCTTCTTTGTAATTCAGTGGATCTTGAATAAAAACTCATATCCTTATTGAAGTTATAACAACCTATATTCTCTATTCTGCCTCCAGCACCTGTGCCTATAGGAAGTAAATTTTTAAGGGCATTGTTATTTCTTATATACATATATTTATCTCTTCCATCAGTTATCTTAGTAAACTCTAAAAGTTTATAGCCTTTTTCCAAAGCTTTTTCATAAAATAAATTATGAATTTCCTCATCTCTTTTTATATCGTAGACAAATATATCCTCTTCTTTTTTATCTCTATCCGCTGAAATTTTTGAACCTTCCTGAACCATTAGAGAATAAAAACTTGCTGAAGCGACCCCTATTTCAGATAGAAGAGTCACATCTTCTAAAATTTCTTCATCTGTCTGATTAGGATAATTATATATAATGTCTATACAGATAAGTCCATTAAATTTTTCTTTTATTTCTTTTAATCTTTTTACAGCATATGTTTTGTCGTAAGTCCTGTTTAAATATTTTCTTCCTCTATCAGAAAAAGTTTGTATGCCGACACTTATTCTATTTACTCCATATTTATTTAAAATTTCAACCTTATCCAAACTTAAATTATGTAATGTTGTTTCAAAAGTCATTTCATACTCTTTAGCAAATACAAAATTTTCCCTTAAAGTTTTAAGTATTCTTTCTAGTTGAGATGCCTTAAAAATAGTTGGAGTTCCACCACCAAAAAAAACAACATCAACTTCACTTGTCTTAACAAATTCATATTGCCCATTTTTAATAATCTCATTACATAAATATTCAGTATATTCTTCCAGATCATTATCCAACTGTTTTCTATTCATATTACAAAAAGAGCAAATCTTGTCACAATAAGGTGTATGAAAATATATACCTAATTGTTTTTTTTCATTTTTAGAGTTCATTATTTTTAAAAAATCTTCCTTTGTCGCCCTCTCTGGTTTGACTAGGTTTGAAATCACAGCTTCTACATCATGATGTGATTTATAACGTATCTTAAACATCTTTTTCTCCTTAATTTCTAAGTTGTTGGAACTACATATGGTTTGCCTTCAGAATTATATAAAATTGTGCAATCTAAATCATATATTTCCTTCATATTTTTTTCAGTTATTATTTCCTTAGGCATACCTTTACCTATAAATCTTCCTTCTTTTAACATAATTAAACTATCACAAAATAAAGACGCTAGATTTAAATCGTGAATTATAATAATTGGACTTATGTTTTTTTGATTCGCAACGTATCTTAAAATTTTCATAAATTCTACAGCATTATTTAAATCCAAAGCTGATGTTGGCTCATCCAAAAGTAAAATTTTAGCATCCTGTGAAAGTGCTTTTGCCAATAATACCTTCTGAAGTTCTCCACCTGAAAGACTTTCTATATTTCTATCTCTAAGGTCTTCTATTTTTAGTAAGTTTATATTTTCTTCAACAGCTTCAAAATCCTCTTTCTTATAAAAATCCCATGAATTTTTAAGCAATGGAAATCTTCCCAATAAAATAAAATCAAATACTGAAATATTCTGAATTACATTTGTCTTCTGAGGAATATAGGATATCAATCTCGAAAGTTCTCTTGAGCCTATATCTCTTAAAGATTTATCATCAATTTTAAATTCTTCATATTCTCCATGCAAATATTTTATAATATTCTTTGCTAAGGTCGATTTTCCACAACCATTAGGTCCAATAATTCCAGTTATTTTATTTTTTTCTATACTAAGTTCTATATTCTTTAATATTTTTTTCTTACCGTAGGAGAAATTTAAAGCTTTAATAGTTATTATGCTCATTGCCTCCTCCTATTTTTAAGTGCTAAATACAAAAAGAAAGGAGCACCTAATATAGAGGTTATTATTCCTATTGGAAGTTCAACAGGTGAAAGAATTATTCTTCCAAATGTATCACATATTAAAAGGAATAGCCCTCCAAAAAGTAAAATGAAAGGGATTAGTTTTGAATTTAAAGGTCCTACTAAAGCCCTCATTATATGCGGAACTATAAGTCCTACAAAACCTATCATCCCAGTGAAAGCTACCGAATATGCAACAACAAAAGATGAAACAATAAGTAAATTAAATTTTAATTTAGAGATATTTATTCCCATAGCATGAGCCTGTTCATCACCAAGCATTAGAACATCTAATTCATTTCTTTTAGTATAAAAATAAGTAGTTGAAAGTATTAAAGGAAAAATTAAAAATAAAATCTGCTTCCATGATACATTTCCTAAATATCCCATTAGCCACACTGTTATTCTAAACGAATCCTCTCCTATCATATAGATGGCAAAGGAAGTAAAACCTGCTAAAAAAGCTGACAGTGTTATTCCCACTATCAATAGAGTATTTATCTCTATTTTATTTCCTCTTTTAGAGATTCTAAAGATTAAAATTGTACTTAACATACAGCAAATAAAAGCTGAAATACCAAAGAAAAAATCAGGTAAATTTAGCAAATATGCAATTACTGCTCCGAAAGTAGCACTTGCCGCAATACCAATTATATATGGATCTGCAAGTGGATTTTGAAATATTATCTGCACCACATTGCCACTTGATGCTAAAAGCATACCTACTAAAAATGCAGCTAAAATTCTTGGTAATCTCAGATCAAAAATTATAGTTTTCATATAATCATCCATGGAAGAATAATTTAACAGATCTTTTAAAGGAACTGATACCGAACCAAAAGATAATGCAAAAATCCCCACAAGAAAACTTAGTATAAGCAGAATTAAAAATAGTAATTTTTTCATGTCACATTCCTTTTTTATAATTTTATCTCAACTTTATTTCTTTGGATGACCATGTCCTTTACCAACAACAGCTATTACTTTATTATCTTCTGTAATATTAAATGCCTGTGCTGCTCCCTTAACATATCTTCCATTTAAAAATTTTAATTCTACTAGGTGGAAATCATCCATTGTTCTTGTCATTTTTATTGCTGCTTCTTTTTCTTGAAATTTATCTAATATTTCTTCTGTTTTTGCATTTCTCTCTAAAAATTCTGCAATAGCTTTATATTTAACTCTTTTTCTTAGAGATATGACTTTAGTTTTAGACTCATCTTCTAAAAACATAAGCTCTAGTTTTCCATTATTTTTTAAGTTTTCAAAATGCTCTCCAGCTTCACTTATAAATATATAATTATTACCTTCATACTTTAAAAATGGTGCATAAGTTACTGTTGGGAAATTATCAGCTGTCAATGTCCCTAATATTACGGATTTAAATTCTGATATAAAATCTAATATTTCCATTTTTAATTGTTCTTCTTTTTTATGATTTTCATCTTTATGATGTTCAGGAGCAGGTATACCTAATTTTTCTCTAGCAATCTTTGCCATTTTTACAAGCTCCATATGCATATCCTTAAGTTCTGTTCTTGCAGTTAACTTTACTATAACTTTTTCATCATTATCTGCTAATAAAATCATTTCTTCTTCATTTATATCTATTAGTTTTGCCTCTTTTACATCTTTTCCATTAAAATGTTTTATATACAGAGGCAAAATATCCCTGTGGTCACTGTTCATATGTTCTATTATTCTATCTTTCATCGTACTCTCCTTAATTTATAAATTAGGACTGTTGCAAATTCGATAAAATGTAACAGTCCTTTCATTTAAAATTTATAATGATTAAAATTTATAACTAAATCCTGCATAGTAATTTCTTCTTGCTGCTGGTTCATAAAGTTTTTCTCCTGTGGATGAATCAAGAGAAACACCTTTATTATATTTTCTATCAAATACATTCTTTATTCCTGCATATATATCGAAATTTTCATTTATCTTATAATTTGCTCTTAGATTGAATAAAGAAACATTATCATCTTTTCCATACTTATTTGTATTTTCAATATAAGATGCAGCCACATATTCATAGCTTGCTCCCACAGCTAATTTTTCTGTCACATCATAATCAAGCGATAACATAAGCTTATGTGCTGGAACTCCTAAAATTTTCTTTCCTTCTATTGCTTTATTATCTTTATTTTCGACTATCTTAGTATTTATATATGAATATGATTCTGAAATTCTAAATTTATCAAATTGTTGTTCTGCCTTTAAATCAAAACCATATCTTCTAGTTTTTCCTATATTTAAACTTGCAAATCCACTTGTTTGATGAGTAACACCTCCATCAAAAACTGTTGCAATCTCATCTCTAGTTTCACTTAGATATACAGAAGCACTGATCAATGAATTTAAAAGATAATCATTCCATCCTAATTCAAATAAATTAGTTTTTTCTGTTTTTAAATCATTTACAACATATTTAAATTCTCTACTTTTTGGTGCTATTCTAACTTTGTCAACTAATTGCCCTGGTGCAGGAGAAGTAAATGCTCTCTCATATTTTGCATATATATTACCAGTTGGTGAATATAGATAATTTACTGCCAATGTTCCTGCTACATTATTAACTGATTTATTTATTTTAGTAGTAGCCTCATTAGATTTTCTATTTCCATCATATTTAGAGTTTTCATATCTAAGCCCTTGAGTAAACTCGAAATTACCATATCTATATGTATTTATTCCAAATACTTCATAAGTTTTCTTAGATAACGAAATTTTTATATCTGCCATCGAAGCTCTGTCTGAATAATCTGCATTTATGAATTTCAATAAACTGTCTCTTTTCATATCATTATCAGTATAACCAAAACCTAAAATTAGATTACTTCCTTCTGCATAATTAAATTTATTTTTAATTTTTATTCCTGTTTTTGTATCTTTAAATAAAGACTTTTGGTAAAAATATACTTTATTTCCAGCTCTCAAACTATTAAGCTCAGCATCTATTCTTGATATTTGAGCATTCATACCTGCCCTTGCTCTTGGTGGAAGCATAGGATTCATTAGAGCTTTTTGTATTCCTTTTTTTTGTCCTTCTAACATTCCCATACGCATACCAACTCCATTTGAAACTTTTTCTGACGGCAGTTCAGTATTTTGGTAGAAGGCTACTAAATTAAGATGATTTTTATCTCCCAACTTATTATTATAAATTAAACTAAACTCATCTTTTTTTATTTTATGCTCTTCTTTTACAACTCCTTTTACTCCACTTTGCTTTCTATTTTCTTTCAGCTGTGTTTCTGTCAATGCATTTGCTGGAAGATAATCATTTCTGAATCCACTATATTTAAGAGCTATATTATCTGTTTCATTTATATTATATGTAACCTTTCCAGAGAAATAATCTGAATCTGATTCTTCTCTATCTCTATATCCATCTTTTTTATTCTTTGAGTAGTCTATGCCCACATCAAATTTATCTATACTTGTTCCTAAAGAAGCATCAAATTTATGATTTGAATAACTTCCAACTTGATAACCAACTGAACCGTAAGTTCCTTTATTTCTTTTTGTAATTATATTTATAACTCCACCTGCTGTCCCACTTCCATATAACACAGCTCCTCCACCAGGAATAACTTCTATTCTCTCAATCTCCTTAGGGTTTACCATATTCACTGGAACATTCATATGAGATGTGTCCAACATATTTGCTGGAATACCATCAACTAATAGTTGTACTGTAGCTCTTGCTTTTTGATATCCCTGCCCTCTTACATCAATTTGAGGTAAATCTCCATCCTTTACAGTTACTTTAGGTATACTTGCAAGAATTTCAGATACTGTTGTAAATTTTTTCTCTTCAATTTCTTTTGCCGTTATAATATAAGGTGAAGAAACTGAATTTCTTAAATTAGTTTTGTAACCTGTTTCAGAATAGATATCTGTTTTTCCTAAATCAATAGTTGTAGCATAAGATGCTGCGCAACAAGCAATTAAAGATAATAACATAAGTCTCTTTTTCATTTTTTTCCCCCATAAATTATTTTATTATTTCATATAAAGTTCCTTTTTTAGTTTAATATCTATGACTGTATCCTCTACTTAATTATTAGTTTATTTTTTCTAATTTTTCCTTCAAAATCATCATTTCATCAAAAATTCTATGTGAACTTCTTAAAATACTTGATGAATCTAAGATAAAAATATTATTATCTCTTCCAGCTTTAGTTTTCGGAATGACATTAGATGCTTCCAAAATTTGCTTTGGATTATCCAAACTCATAGCTCCTGCTATAAAATCAGGATTTTCTTTCAGTATATATTCAGGAGAAAGTATAGGTCTATTTCCTGTTAAATCTGCAGCTATATTTTTAACACCCAAATGTTTTAAAACATCACCAGGTAGAGAATTTTCAGTAAATGCCATCATTGGGCTTACAGAGTAGACAACCACACCCTTAATTTTTTTACCCATTTTAGAAAAACTTTCGATGCTGTTTAATTTTTTTTGTGAACTTTCCCTCAGCGCTTTCGCATTATCTTCTTTTCCTGAAATAAAGCCCAAAACTTCGATTAAATCAAGAATTTCTTCTAAATTTGAAGCAGTTGAAACTATTACATTATAATTCATGGCTTTAATTCTTTCTACATTTTTTAACATCATAGAATTTACTATAACTAAATCTGGCTTATACTCTAACATTTTTTCAAAATTCATATTAGTTATATTCCCAACACTATTTAATTTTTCCACTTCTTCTACAGGATAAATTTTACTTCTAGCTGTCTTGGCTATTGCAACTATCTTATCGTTTCCACCAATTCCAAATAATATCTCTATTACTCCTGGATCTGTAACCAATAGTCTTTTATATTCCTTAAGTTCAATTTTATTCCCATAGTCATCTACTATATATTTCCCTTCTATATTTATTGAAAAAGAAATGATTGAACTTATTAAAAAGCAGATAATAGTCAGTATTTTTTTCATACCTCCTCCTTAAATTTTTTATTTTATATTTATTTTATAAATAGATCCTCATTTATATATAACACATATTATTTAATTAATCAAG
>NZ_JAUMYY010000055.1 GCF_030528405.1 Fusobacterium sp. | reverse complement strand
CCCTGAAGAGGAGCATCACCTGCCGCTTTCATTTCAGGAAAATGCTTTTTAATAACATTAAAAAATTCAGAATAAGTTCCCTCTATAAGATTTATAGAATATTTCTTTAAAAAATTTTCCATTGCTTCAGTTTTAATAGAGCTTTCATTATATAGGAAAATAGGCTTATGTAAGCCTTTTGTTTTTGCAAAGATAAAGTTTAAAATTCCTAAGAAAGTTGCATCATTAAAATTTATTCCTAGAAGTATTGTAGGATTTTGGCATAACTCTTCTGCTAATTTTTTCCAAAAAGCTTCATAAAAGGATAGAAGTTTAACTCTCTTTACATCCTGAGTGGAAAGAATAAAATGTTCAGCTTCTCTTAAATCTCCATATAATTTATAGAAAGACAGCTTATTTATTCCATCTTTATTTATTGAAAAAGGAGTGTTTTTATTAATTAAATCAAAAAAATAATCCTCAAAAATATAATCATATTGTGAACTTATGATAGTTGAGAATAGATTAGAATCAAAAAGCTCTTTATAAAAAATATTGTTATATTTCGAATTTTCAGAAAAAATTCTATTTAAAATATCTATTATTTCACTTTTTTCAAATATTACATCATCTAAAAGATTTTGTGCCAATTCTGGCAGAGAAATATTGTTATTTATTAAAACAAAATCTTTTTTCTTAACTGAAAATAATTCTTTAGATATGGCTTGAATAGTAGGTGAATTGGTAAGTTTATTCAAAAATTCACCTAGGAAGATATTAAATTTATTGGAATTATTTTTTAAACTTAAATCTGCCATAATTTCTCCTCCTAACTGTTCTATACTTCTCAGACTTATTTTAACATAAATACTGTAAATTATCTATATTTTTAATAAATATTAATAACTTATTTAAATATATTTTTTAAAAAATTTTTAAGCTAATACAAAAAGATAATTTTAAAAATAAATAAAAAATATTTTAAAATATATTATATAAATTTAGTTTTTAAAAATTTTATATAGTCAATGAATATAAAATTTTAAAGTCTTTGAAAAAGATACTCTAGATAAAAATGATTAGAGACTTTTATAAAGATTTGATCATAAAATTTGTGAAATTTTAAAATGTAACAGCTACTTTTGTTATGTAAAAAATTAAAATGCTGCAAATGCAATTTAAATACTTTTAAAATTTAAAAAAGAATGGTAAGATATAAAAAACTCGAGGTGATATGTAATGGCAGAATTTTTTCAGAAAGTATTTGAATTGTTTTTGAATTATATATGGATAGCGAATTTGTTTTTTATTGTAGTTATAGTTTTAATGGAAAAGAGAAATCCTTTGTATACAGTGCTTTGGATTTTTATTTTAGCAATATTTCCTTATGTTGGTTTCTTTTTGTATCTTTTTTTAGGTATGAGTTTTACAAAAGAAAGAGTTGCAAATAAGGCTTACAAGAAAAAACATTTGAGAGTTAGAAGAGAAATAGCAAAATTAGAAAGAGAAGATTTAAAAAGATGGAAAGGTTTAGTAACATATCTGGATATGAGTTCGGATAATTCATTAAATTTTAGCAATACAGTTGAAATTTATAATGAGGGAGAACATTTTTTCGAAAACTTAAAAAAAGAGATAAAGAATGCGAAAGTTTCTATAAATATGGAATACTATATCTTTAACTATGATGATATTGGTAGGGAAGTAATAGATCTACTGTTAGAAAAGGCAAAAGAAGGAGTTAAGGTAAGTCTTATAGTGGACGGCGTTAATAGAGCTAATAACAAACTTTTAAGAATTTTTAATCATACAAAGGTAGATTTTAATTTATTTTTTAGAACTTATATTCCAATTTTTAACTTAAGAATTAATTATCGTGATCATAGAAAGATAACAATAATAGATAGTAAAGTGGCCTTTATAGGTGGAATGAATATAGGTGATGAGTACTTAAACAATTCTAATATGGGATATTGGAGGGATACATCTATTAAAATTATAGGTGATTCTGTTTTAGATCTAGAAAGAGAGTTTAATTTTATACTTGGGATGATAAAAAAAGAAGAAATAAAATATGAAAAAAATAAGTATGAACATTATGATTTCCTAAAAAGTGAAATGGAAAATATGCAAGAGGACTCACTAAAAAGTATTCAAGTGGTTAGTTCAGGACCAAATTACGAATTTAGAACTCTTAGAGATAGTTATCTTAAACTTATTCAAGGAGCAAAGTATTCAATTTGTATTCAAACTCCTTATTTCGTTCCTGATGATTTTTTATTAGATGCCTTAAAAACTGCTATTTTATCTGGTGTTGATGTAAAAATAATGATACCTAATAAGGCAGATCACTTTTTTATATACTGGGTAAATCAATTTTATGTAGGAGAACTTTTAAAAATTGGAGCCACTGTCTATAGATATGAAAAGGGATTTTTACATTCTAAGGTAATAGTTATAGATAGTGAAGTTGTTTCTATGGGAACTTGTAATCTTGATTACAGAAGTTTTTATCTAAATTTTGAAATAAATGTAAACATCTATGATAAGACAACAGCTACTTCTTTTAAAAATCAATTTTATAGAGATATAAATGATTCTAAAAAGCTTGAACTTGAAGATTTTGAACAAAGAAGTATTTTTATCAGAATAAATGAATCTATATTGAGATTACTGTCACCAATTTTATAAGGGGGAACATGAAAGTTTATAATAAACTTAATGATGAAGAAAAAAAATATATAGAGAATAGTTATCAGATAAAAATAAATAGAATAGAATTTATAGATATGGGTATATTAAATTTAACTTTTATGCTTATGACGGATAAAAAAAAATATATTTTAAGGATATACGAAGCTGATAGAAGTTTGGAAGAAGAAAAACAGGAGATAGAGCTACTTGAAAAAATATCAGAAAGTATACCAGTTCCAAGAGTTATAAAAAATAAAAAATCTGAATATATAACTGAGTATAATAATAAAAAAATAGCCCTATTTAATTACATAGAAGGTTCGATATTGACAAGTAAAGATATAAATCAAGCAATTATTAGAGAAATTGCTTGGTATTTAGGGAAGTTACACAAATTTTCAGAAAGTTTTAATCTAAAAAACTTCAATAGAAAGACTAGAATAGATTTAGATTTTTATTTAAATGAAATAAAGAAAAGTAAGATTGAATTTGAAGGAAAGGAAAAAATTTTTTTACTTGCTCAGGATTTAGAAAAAATAAATTTTAAAAGCCTGCCAAGTGGAATAATACATTCAGATATTTTTCCTGATAACATAATAATGAAGGATGGGCATATAAATGGAATTATAGATTTTAATGAGGCTCACTATGGACCTTTTGTTTATGATTTAGCAATAGTTATAAATTTTTGGATAAGAGATAAAAAATTTTTAAGTTTTCAAAAAGAAAATGATATGATAAGAGATTTTTTAAATAATTATTCCAGACATCGAAGACTTGAAAAAGAAGAGATAAAGCTTTTAAATTATGCCTGTAAGAAAATGTTTTTAACATTTATAGCACTCAGATTTTATAAAGAAAAAATTGAAAAAAGTGATAAATTTTTATTAGGACTTAAAAATAAAAATTATTTAAGTCTTATGAAATTATTGGACTAATATATAAAATAAAGCTGTTGCAAATTATATTTTTTTAAAATGCAACAGTTTTATTTTTATATTAAATAAAATTTTGTAATTCTCTAAATTTATATAAGATTAAGGCTGAAGCAATTGCTACATTTAGAGATTCAGCAGCACCTAAAATTGGAATAATAGTTTTTGTGCCATTAAGTTTTAAAAATTCATCAGACACTCCCCTGCCTTCATTTCCTAAAATGATGGCATTTTTATTTTGAACTTCGATTTTATTATAGGGTAGGGAATTTTTGTCAAGGTATGTAACAAAACAATGATATTTATTTTTGCTTAGAAGTTTTAAAATGTCCTCTTTTTCCATGTAAAATAGATTTACATTTAAAATAGAACCCATAGAGGCACGGATAACTTTCTCATTGTAGGCATCAACTGAGTTTTTTGTCAAAATTATATCTTTAAAATTAACAGCATCACAGAGTCTTATAATAGTTCCTAAATTTCCTGGGTCAGAAATATCATCCAATACAACAATATCATTTGATATCCCTTCTAGATGAAGTTCTTTTTTTCTATATAGAATTAAAATACCTTGCGAATTTTCTTGAGAGGACAGTTCCATAAATATTTTTTTATCTACAAATATTTTCTTTACATTGAACCTAGATATTTTCTCCAGATAATTTTTATTTTCTAAAATGTCTTCTTTTATAATTATCATTTCAGGAATATATTGCAGATAGTCTAAAAATTTTAGTCCTTCTGCTAGGAACTTGTTTTCACTATCTCTATATTTTTTTTGTTTTAATTTTTTTAAATTTTTGATAAGTTTATTATCTCTACTTTTTATAATTTCCATTTTTCACTCTTTTCAATCTAAAAATTTTTTCAATACTATAATTATTCAATACTATAATTAAATATGAAACTATATTAAAATTTTCTATAATTTTTTATAAAAGTCCATTTAGTTTCCTGAGTTATGATTCCTAAAAATATAATTATACAGGCAAAAATCATAGTTAAAGACATTTTCTCGTCCAAATAATAAACAGCAAATATACTTCCAAAAACAGATTCCAAAGCTAAAATTAAAGCTGTACTTGTAGCAGATATATATTTTTGTATTATATTTTGAGCAACAAAACCTATGATAGTGCTTACAAAGACAAGATAGGCTATAGAAAATTTTGCATTTTTTATGACAGAAAAATCAAAGTTTTCAAATTTATATGAAAGAATCATAAAGATAGCTGCTGTTACAGCGAACTGTATAATACTTAAAATAATTGGATCGGAGTTATTGCAATATTTTTCTATTGTAATCATATGGAGTGCAAAAAAAAGAGCACAGAAAAGAGAATACACATCCCCTTTATTTATTCCATCGATTCCACCTAAGGTTAGCATAGCTAAGCCTACTAGAGCTGCTGTTGCACCTATTATAGCATAGATATCAGGTTTCTTTTTATTTATGAACCACCTTAAAAATGGAACCATAATTACAAAGGAACCAACTAAAAAAGATTGTTTAGATACATTTGTATGTTGAATTCCCATAATCAAAGTAAAAAAAGAAGCAAATAGAGCAAGTCCTATAGTGAAACCAGCTCTTAAATCTTCTACTTTTACTTTTATCAGTTTTTTTATATAGATAAGTCCTAGAAAAATTACTGCACCTACAAAGCGTATAGTCATAAGAGTAAAGGGTTCAATAATATCTAGGGTATCTTTTATTATTGCATAACTGGTGCCCCATACAAGTGCAACCATAGCCAAACTTACACTTGCAACTACTGTTTTATTTTTTTTATCCATCATATCAACCTCTAAATAAAGAAAGAATAATTTTATTAATAAATAAATTATAATCTAATATTAACTAAATAACAAATAAAACTTGAATAATAATTTTTTAAAATGTATAATGAGTTATTGGAAAAAATACTTGGAGGTGTAAATTGAAAAAAATAATTTTAACAGTTTTGGCATCAATTTTTATTGTATCATGTGGGGGAGGAAGTAAGAAAGAAAAACTATATATTTATAGTTGGGCAGATTACATTCCTGCATATGTATATGAAGACTTTGAAAAAGAAACTGGAATAAAAGTTGTAGAAGATATTTATTCTTCTAATGAAGAAATGTATACAAAAATTAAAGCAGGAGGAGAAGGCTATGATATAGTTATCCCTTCAAGTGATTACTATGAGATAATGTTAAGAGAAGGAATGTTAGAAAAATTAGATAAATCTAAAGTAGAAAACTCTAAAAATATAGAAGAAGTATATATGGCTAAAATAAGGGAAGTAGATCCAACAAATGAATATGGTGTTCCTTATGCATTAGGTCTTACAGCTATTGCTGTTAATACAAAATACGTAAAAGATTATCCGAGAGATTATACTATTTATAATAGAGAAGATTTACAAGGAAGAATGACTTTGCTTGATGATATGAGGGAAGTTTTGACTCCAGCTCTAGCTATAAATGGATATAAACAGGATGCAGATAGTCCTGAAGCATTAGACAAGGCAAAGGCAACTATCTTAGCTTGGAAGAAGAACATAGCTAAATTTGACTCTGAATCTTTTGGAAAAGGTTTTGCAAGTGGTGATTTCTGGGTTGTACAAGGCTATCCTGATAATATTTTTAGAGAATTAGGAGAAGAGGAAAGAGAAAATATAGATTTAATTATTCCACCAGGAGATCAAGCTTACTCTTCAATAGACTCTTTTGTAATCTTAAAAAGTGCAAAAAATAAAGAAAATGCAATGAAATTTATAAATTATATCCATAGACCTGATGTATATGCTAAGGCTATGAGCCATCTTGAATTACCAAGTATGAATGTACCAGCAAGAGAACTAATGACAACAGAGCCAGTTTATAATATTGATGATGTAAAACCTGCTCAATTACTCATTGATATAGGTGAAAAATTAAATATTCAAAATAAATACTGGCAAGAAATATTAATAGAAAATTAATTTTAAATAGGGGGAAGTTTTACTATGAAATTTTCAATAAATAGAGAAAAACTAAATAGTATAATCACAGAATATAGTAATATTTTAAAAGAAAATCCTGTGAAACCTATTTTAGCTGGCTTATATATAAGTGTGAAAAATAATAGAGTTATTTTTAAAGGTATAAATACTGAAATAGAGTTAATAAGATATGCAGAATGTAATGTTGAAACAGAAGGAGAACTTTTAATAAGACCTCAACTTCTATTAGAATATACAAAGCTATTGGAAACGGAAAATGTTAATTTTGAAAAGAGAAATGGTTATCTTATAGTTAATGATGCTGAATTTTCAATTCTTGATGAAGGCTCATACCCTGAACTTTTTGAAATTTCAACTTTGGTTGCTGCTAGACTAAATAGCTTAAAATTTTCTAAAATGATAGAAAAAGTTAAATTTTTATCTGCAAGTACAGCTGATATACTTTTTAATTCCGTGAAAATAAATATAAATCTAGATCACATAGAATTTGTGGCAACTGATTCGTATAGACTGGTCTATTTAAAGGAAGAAATGCAGAATGCTTTGTCAAGAGAAATATTAATACCTACAGAAACAGCGATTGTAATTTACAAGATTTTAAAGGATTTTGATTCTGAAGTTTCCATTTCTTCAAGTGATGATAGATTAATATTGTTATGGAAAGATGCATACTTTAGCTGTAAGTTACTTAGTTTAAATTTTCCTGATTACAAGGCTTTATTTAATAACTTTAAGTTTGATAAGGAATTTGAATTTAATTCGACTGAGTTAAACTCTTCTTTAAAAAAAGTAATATCTGTAACTAAAAATAGTACAGATACTAAAAATGTGGCAGCTTTCAATTTCAAAGGAAATCAACTTGTTATTTCTGGAATGTCATCCAGTGCTAAAATAAATCAAAAGGTCAATATGATAAAAAAAGGTGATGATTTAAAAGTTGGAATAAATTGTAAGTATATTAAAGACTATGTTGATAATGTTGAAGAAAATGTGGTTATCTATGCTTCAAATTCTACATCAATGTTAAAGATAACTGAAGAAAAAAATGAAAACTATGTTTATTTGGTTATGCCAGTAAATGTAAGAAGTTAATAAAAAAGATTGAAGCTTTTACAAATTAAACTTTTTAAAATGTAATGGCTTCAATCCAATCCTTTAAAATGGAGAATCTAAATTCTCTATTTTTTTAT
>NZ_JAUMYY010000054.1 GCF_030528405.1 Fusobacterium sp. | reverse complement strand
AATCAGCCGATTGGAATAGATTTTTTAAAAATCTCCAATCGGCTTTTTTTATATATAAAATGACTCTTTGTTAAATGAGGTTTTTGTCAATAAGTATTAATGAAAAAACTAAGTAAATTCTTATATTATTTAACATCTTCAGCTTTAGGATATCTATATTTAAAACCAAATTCTTTAGATAGTTTTTCTATTTTTTCTCTGTTAACATAATTTAAAAATAAAAATCTACAATTTGGAAGAATCTCTTTTCCTTTTTCAGTTGTACCTATGTATTCAATAGCTTCTTGAATAATATTAGTATTATCAGAAACAATTATTTTATTTTGATATTTATAAATATAAGAAGCTGCTTCTTCTATTCTTTTTCTATGAGGAATAGAGTCAGTAGCAATTTTAATAACTTGAGCAAAAATTCCTCTAAAAGGGTCTCTATAAAGGATAAGATTAGCTTCTTTTCCAGAATAAAAACTTTCTTTCTCTTGTTCAGACATTAATTCTAGAACACCTTTCATCATTATTGTATCTTTGGTTTCTCCGTTAATATAAGCATTTAAATTACTACATGAAATAAAAATAATACTTAGAAAAATTAAAACCAATTTTTTCATATTAAAACCTCCTAAAAATATATTATTGCAAATATAAAATAAGAATTTTTATATTTATTCTATCATATAAATATAAAAATAAATAATAGAAATACACTTGAATAATTGCTATAATTAAAATTAGAATTAATTGGGAGTAAATTATGAAAAAAAAATTTAGAGGAGAAATTCCTTTTTGGTTGAAAGAAAAAGAAAATAGTGTAGTTTATGTTTGTTCATCTAATAGAAATATAGATGATTATTTTTATGTGTTAAAAGATTTTTATGATGGCAAAATATTAAAAATAAAAATAGAAAATGAAGCTGGGGAATTAAGAAAATATAATTATGACTTATTGGAACTTTTAAAATCTGGAGAAAAATTTATAATTTTAATTTCAATGGAACTATTTTTAAATAAATATTTCTATGAAGCTAATATTTTAAAATTATCTATGAATAAAAATATAAATTTAAGAGAATTACTTTCTAAGTTAGAAAAAGCAAATTTTCAAAAAATGTATATGGTTGAAAATAGAAAACAATATTCTCTTAGAGGGGATATCTTAGATATTTTTAATGAAAATGATGAAAATCCTTTAAGAATAGAATTATTTGGAGATGAAGTAGATAGAATCAGCTATTTTGATATAAATTCACAGATAAGTATAGAAAAAAAAGATAGTATAGAAATGTATATAGACAGTAATAATAAAGATAAAAATTTTATGGATATTATTTCTGTTTACAAAAATAAAGTTGAATATTATTTTGAGAATAAAGAACTTTTATTTTATAAAATAGAAAAAAATATTTTTGATAATATACATAAAGAAAAAGAAATTAGAGAATTTACTAAAAATTTTTTTGATAATGCTATAGAAATAGAAATTCAAAAATTTTCAGAAAAAGAATTAAAAGAATTTGAAAGAATAGATAATATAAAAAATATGTCTATGAATAAAAATATAACTATATATTCTGAAGAAGAAGCAAGATATAGAGAAATTTTTAAAGGATATAAAGTTAATTTTCAAAAATATCCTTTATTTGAGGGCTATAAAAAAGGAAAAAATATTTATTTGACCGATAGAGAGATAAAAGGAGTTAAAGTAAAAAGAGAAAAAAATGAAAAAATTTCTTTTAAATACAGTTCTGTTGATCAAATTAGAGAAAATGAATATATAATTCATGAAAATTATGGAGTTGGTATATTTTTAGGGCTTGAGAACATAGAAGGAAAAGATTATTTAAAAATAAAATATGCTGATGAAGATAAATTATTTGTTCCCATAGAAGGAATAAATAAAATAGAAAAATATATAAGTATAGATGAAAAGATTCCTTCTATATATAATTTGGGAACTAGAGGCTTTAAGAGAAAAAAAGAAAAACTAAGAGAAGATATGATGATTTTTGCGAAAGAAATCATAGAAATTCAAGCAAAAAGATCTGTAGGAAATGGTTTTACATATTCAAAAGATACTATTTGGCAAGAAGAATTTGAAGAAGCTTTTCCTTATATTGAAACTCCGAGTCAATTAAAAGTAATAGAAGACGTAAAGAGAGATATGGAATCTGGAAAAGTAATGGATAGATTAATTTGTGGAGATGTAGGCTATGGAAAAACAGAAGTAGCGATGAGAGCAACTTTTAAAGCTATAATGGATCAAAAACAGGTTGCATTTTTAGTACCTACAACTGTTTTAGCTGAACAACATTTTGAAAGATTTAAAGAAAGATTTTTAAATTATCCAATTAACATAGAAGTTTTAAGCAGAGTTCAGACAAAAACTGAGCAACAAAAAACTATGGAAAATATAAAAAAAGGAGTAGCAGATTTAATTATAGGAACTCATAGACTCTTATCAGATGATATAAATTTTTATGATCTAGGTCTTTTAATAATTGATGAAGAACAAAAATTTGGAGTGAAAGCAAAAGAAAAATTAAAAAAAATAAAGGGAGATATAAATATACTTACATTGTCAGCAACACCTATTCCAAGAACACTTAATTTATCTCTTCTTGGAATAAGAGATCTATCTTTAATAAGTACTCCACCTCAAGGTAGGCAAAAAATAAAAACTGAATATATAGAAAATGATAAAAATAAAATAAGAGAAGTCATAATGAATGAAATAGCAAGAGAAGGTCAAGTTTTTTATATATACAATAGAGTAAAAAAAATAGAGGAGAAAACAGAAGAAATAAAAAAAATTTTACCATTTTATGTGAATGTAAGATATATACATGGACAGATGTCAGCTAGAGATATAAAAAAGAATTTACTTAATTTTGAAAATGGTAATATAGATGTACTTATATCAACAATAATAATAGAAAATGGTATTGATATTGAAAATGCAAATACTATGATAATTGATGGAGTAGAAAAACTTGGTTTATCACAAGTTTATCAATTAAGAGGAAGAATAGGAAGAAGTAGTAGGCAAAGTTATTGTTACATGCTTATAAATGAAAATAAAAGTAAAAAAGCTGAAAAAAGAGAAGAGAGTATAAAAAAATTTGATATAGCTACTGGACTTCAATTATCAATGGAAGATATTAAAATTAGAGGAGTAGGAGAAATTTTAGGAGAAAAACAACATGGTGCAGTGGAAACTTTTGGCTATAATTTATATATGAAAATGCTAAAAGAAGAAATTGACAAGATTAAAGGAATAGAAAAGGTAAAATCTGAAATAGAAGAAATAGATATAAAATTAAATTTTCCTAAATTTATACCTGATTTTTATATAGATAAAGATGAAAAAATAATAATATATAAAAGAGCTTTAGCTATAGATAAGTTAGAAGACTTAAAATCTTTATATTTAGAACTTATTGATAGATTTGGTAAAATGCCTAGAGAAGCAGAAGGATTTTTTAATTTTCTTGAAATAAAAAATAAATGTAAAAGTTTAGGAATAAAAGAACTTTTTGAAAAAGATGAAAAATTATACATAAGTTTTTTGGAAGAAAAAGTAAATATTGATAGGATTATAAATTTAATAAGCAGAAAGGAAATAACTTATTTAAAGTTAGAAAAAAGGATTATTTATTTTGGAAATATTTATGATTTTTTTTCTCTCTATGAGGAAAAAAAATACGAAAATTTATTTAATTTATTAAAATAATAAAATTAAAAACGTCATTTTTTCTTTAAAACTAAGTATAAAATTATCATTAGTAAAAAGAATAGCTAAAATATATGAGAATAATATTGAAAAAAAATAGTAACATACTAATAAAAAAGCAACAAATTGTTTAATTTTTCATTGACATTTTTATAAAAATAATATATAAATAAAATAAGAGGTATGAAATGAGATTAGATAAATTTTTAAAAGTTAGTAGAATCATTAAAAGAAGAACAATTGCTAAAATTATTGTAGATGGAGGAAAGGTAAAGTTAGATGGAAAAGTAGTAAAGGCATCATCTGAAGTAAAAACTTCTCAAATTTTAGAATTAGAATACTATAATAAATATTTTAAATTTGAAATTTTACAAGTACCTAGCGGAAATGTTAACAAAGATAAAACAAGTGAACTTGTAAAACTTTTAGATTCTAAAGGTATAGATATTAATATAGATTTAGACAAGGATGAGGATTTTTTTGAATAGATGCAAATTACTAGCAAATGCTAAAATAAACTTAGGTTTAAATGTTTATAAGAAAGAGGAAGATGGTTATCATAGTTTAGATACCATAATGTTGCCAATTGATTTAAATGATGAATTAGAAATAGAACTTTTTAATAGAAAAGGCTCTTTAAAGATAGTTTGTTCTGATAAAAATATTCCCGTTGATAATAAAAATATTTTATATAAAGTCTACAAAAAATTTTTTGAAAGTATAAAAAAAGATGAAATAGAAATTAATATATTTTTAAAAAAAAATATCCCTACTGAGGCAGGTCTTGGAGGAGGAAGCTCAAATGCAGCAGTTTTTTTAAAAAAATTAAATGAATATTATAATAATTATTTTAATATTGAAGATTTGATAAAAATTGCTTTTAAAATAGGTAGTGATGTTCCTTTTTTCATCTCAAATAGAACTTCACGAGTTATGGGAAGAGGAGAGTTTTTAAAAGAAATAGAAAACAAATTTAAAAGTTCTATAGTTTTGATAAAACCAAATTTTGGAATATCTACTAAATTAGCATATGATGAATTTGATAAATTAGAGAGTGTAAAGTATTCAAATTTAGAAGAAATAGAAAAAGGTCTGATTAGAAATGATATATATTTAATAGAAAAAAATATAGAAAACTCTCTTGAACAAGCCATGAAAAAGGAACATAATTTAAAGCTTTTAAAAGATTCTTTAAAAGTTATTTTACCAAATAAAAAATTTTTTATGACGGGAAGTGGGAGTGTACTTTTTACTTTTGTTACTAAAAATGAAATTGAACTTACAGAGACTAGACTTAAAACTTTTTTAGATAATATAAAAATTTTTATATGTAATATACAAAACTAAATAAGAGGGTGATGAGAAATGGTTGTAACAGATGTAAGGATTAAAAAAATTACTGAGGAAAAATTTGGTAAATTGAAGGCTTATGCTGATATTACACTTGATGGATGTTTGGTAATTCATGGCTTAAAGTTAATGGAAGGTGAAAATGGTTTATTTGTTGCTATGCCTTCCAGAAAAATGTTTAATAATGAATATAAGGATATAGTACATCCTATAAGTTCAGATTTAAGAAAACATATAACAGAAATTATAAAAGAAAAGTATGCAGAATTGGAAGAAGTAGCAGAAATGTAATTTATTAAAAAATTGATGTTGAAAGATTATAACATACTATATTCTTTCAACATTTTTTTGGATTTAAAAATAAAAAATTCCATTTTCATAAAAATGTATAAAAAAATCTTAAAATATGATAGAATAAAAAACAAAAATTATTATAAGGGGGAGTTTTAAATGAAAAAATTCAGAATGCCAGATACATACATAATTATATTTTTCGTAGTAGTTCTTGCGTCTATTTTAACTTATGTTGTTCCTGTAGGAAAATTTGAAATGCACAAGGTAACTTACATAACAGAAACTGGGGCAGAGAAGACAAGAAATGTTCCTATACCAGGAAGTTTTCAATATGAAATAGATGAAAATGGAAAAGAATTGGTTAAGGGTATAAAATTTTTTGAACCAGGAGGAGAGGTTGGTTTTTCAAATTATATATTTGAAGGAGTTACAAGCGGAGATAAATGGGGAACAGCTGTAGGTATAGTTGCTTTTATATTGATAGTTGGTGGAGCTTTTGGAATTATACTAAAAACAGGAGCTGTAGAAACGGGTATTTATAGTATGATAAATAAGAGTAAGAACTCAGATCTCATAATGATACCAGTTTTATTTGTTTTATTTTCTTTAGGAGGAGCTGTTTTTGGAATGGGAGAAGAAGCTATTCCGTTTGCAATGCTTATTATTCCTATTGTTGTAGGTATGGGTTATGATTCGATAACTGGAATACTTTTAACATATATACCTACACAAATTGGTTTTGCAACTTCTTGGATGAATCCGTTCAGTGTTGCAGTTGCACAAGGTGTTTCAGGAATACCAGTTCTTTCAGGAGCAGGCTATAGAATATTTATGTGGGCATTTTTTACTGCTTTTGGAGTTATTTATACTATAATGTATGCTAAAAAGGTAAAGAAAAATCCAGAATCATCTATAGCTTATAAGACAGATGCTTATTTTAGAGATGATTTTAAAGCAGCTGAAAGTAAAGAAGCGAAATTTAATTTAGGTCATAAATTGGTCATATTAATAATGATTTTGGGAATGGCATGGGTTGTTTATGGAGTTGTAAAAGAGGGCTATTATCTTCCAGAAATTGCAACACAATTTGTTATTATGGGAGTTCTTTCAGGAATTGTAGGGGTTGTTTTTAAATTAAATGACATGACTATAAATGATATAGCAACATCTTTTAGAAAAGGAGCTGAAGATTTAGTAGGAGCTGCTTTAGTTGTAGGAATGGCAAAAGGAATAGTATTAATTTTGGGAGGTACAAGTGCGGATACTCCGACAGTTTTAAATACAATATTAAATTCGGTTGCAAATATTTTAGGTAGCATGCCTGCAGCTTTCTCTGCATGGGTGATGTATTTATTCCAATCTGTTTTTAATTTCTTTGTTGTATCAGGTTCTGGACAGGCTGCATTGACTATGCCTATAATGGCTCCTCTTGCAGATTTAGTAGGTGTAACAAGACAGGTGGCGGTTTTGGCTTTTCAATTAGGAGATGGATTTACAAATATGATAGTTCCTACTTCTGGAATACTTATGGCAATATTAGGTGTAGCAAAGGTTGAATGGGCTACATGGGCGAAATATCAGATTAAATTTCAATTATTTTTATTTGCACTTGGCTCAGTATTCGTTTTATTTGGAGTATTTTCTAATTTTTCATAGGAGCTAACAAATAAAATAAATAGAGTTTTATTTAAAAATTAAATTTTTAAATTTCTGTTTAATGTTTTAAATCTTTATTAAGAGTTAGACTTTTAATAGAAATATTAGTGAATATTTGTAAACAAATATTCTGAAATTTAATATGCTTTTAAATAACAATGATTTTTTTAAATAATTTAATAGTCTTAAGTTACTGTGAAAGAAAAATTAGCCAGCAAAGCTGGCTTTTTTATTGTAAAGAGAAAGCACTTGTTATGTGAGAGGTTCAAAACGGTAGTAACCTATGAAGTAACAAAAATTCCTCTTATACTGCCTTAGAAAACCTAAGAAAGCAAAGCTTAAATAAATATATTATTAAAAACACTGTATAACTATATTCATAAAGAATTATTTATAAAATATACTGATAAAGATATATGTTACAAAAAAGATAGAAGAAAAAAGAATAAGAAAACAAGGTGGAAAATCTATAGACCAAAGAGCTCAGATAATTAATGATAGAGAAGAAATAGGTAATTTTGAGATGGATACAGTTATAGGTAAAAGAGGAATTAATGAAAATAATAATAAATTAATTAGGCGCTATATAAACAAAGGAATAGATATAGGTTCTATAAATGAAGAAGAAATAAGAAAAATAGAAAAGTGGATGAACTCATATCCAAGAAAATTATTCAATGGGAAAAGTTCTTTAGAAATATATTCTGAAGAGCACACAAAATATTTTTCTTAGTGTGACACTCACTATTGCAATTTACAAAATTTTAAAAAAATAAAAAAATAAGTTGACAAAAAATAATAAAGGTGGTAAGATAACAAATGTCCACT
>NZ_JAUMYY010000007.1 GCF_030528405.1 Fusobacterium sp. | reverse complement strand
AATATATACATTAACTGTGATAAAATTTTTTATATTTATTTTTAACTAGGGGGATAAAATTGAAAAAAAAATCTGTAGATATTTTAGATGAAAATTTAGAAAAAAGTAAGAAAAAAAATAAAAATTCAATAGAAATTGATAATTTTGAAGTATCAAAAACAGGCTCTCTTGCTGATGATATTTTAGATTTCAATAGAGTTAAAAATGTAGAAATAGAAGAAAATGAATTGCCTGAAATAGAATTACAAGAAATTTTAATAAGAGATACAGGAAATTACTTAAATTTAAAAGAAAATTATATAAATATCCCTGTTGAAATGATTGTTTTTCCTTTTTTTACTCCTCAAAAACAAAATAAAAGAGTAAATTTTAAATATAACTTTCAAGATTTAGGCGTTATTATGCATAGTACACTTATCTCTAAAGATAAAAATGATAAAGTATTTCAGCCTTCCATTTTTGAAGAAAAAATATATATGTTTTTAATATCAATGTATTTGGATAGAAAAGATAAAAGCGAAGAAGAAACAGTAATAGAGTTTGAAATTTCAGATTTTATAGTGAATTTTTTAGGAAATAAAATGAATAGAACTTATTACTCCAAAGTTGAGCAAGCTCTTAAAAATTTAAAAAATACTCAATATCAATTTGAAATTTCGAATCATACAAAATTTGGAGAAAATAAATTTGAAGATAAAGAATTTAAACTTTTAACATATCAAAAATTAAAAATAGGGAAAAAAATATTCTATAAAGTTTATTTAGATAAAAATATAGTAAATAAAATAAAATCTAAAAGATATATAAAATATAATACTAAAAATTTATTAGAAATAATGACTAGAGATCCGATAGCTTCAAGAATATATAAATATATTAGTAAAATAAGATATAGGGCTGCAGGAGGAGATATAAATGTCAGAACTATTGCGGCTATAATTCCATTAAAAATAGAACAATCAACTTTTAGAGAAACAAAGTCAGGTGTAAAAGTATATATATTAAGTAGGATGAAACCAGTTCTTACAAGAATTTTAAAAGCCTTTGATGTTTTAGTTGAAATGAATTATATAAAATACTATGAAGAAAGATTTGTAAGAGAAGAAGATACTTATTATATTTCTTATGTTTTTAATAAGGAGAGAGATGGAGATTGTCATACATCAGAATTTATTAATAAATCAAAAGAAAAAAGTGTTTATAAAGAAAATTTAGATGGAAATGAAGAAATTATAGATTTAGATGAAGAGGTTAATTATAATGACAAAATAGAAGATTTAATAGAGAGGGTTAAAGAAAATCCTAAAATTTATTCTAAATGGAATAAAAGAGCTGATAATAAAATAGAAGATATTTTAAAAAAAGATGGAGAAAGTGTTCTAAGAAGAGTTTTATGCATATTGATAGATTTAGATAAAGATATAAGTTCAACATTAGTTAAAGATATAAATAGTATTTTAAAAACAATAAAAAAAGCTAAGAAAAAAGGAAATCCTAATTTAAGTTTATTTGAAAATGTTAGTAAAGGAAAAGGTTTAAAAGATAAGGCACAAATAAATCAAGCTAGAAAAAGATACATAGATAAATTTGGAGGAACAAATATTATAAAAGAAAATAGTATAGATAGTTATACGGTTAAAAATAAAATGAAATCTAAATTTACTTATGAATTAGAAAATAAAGTAACTAATAAAATTGAAAATGAAAAAGAAATAAGAGAAATTCTAAAAGATTTTGATGAATTAACTAGAATTGAAATAGAAGAAAAAGCTTTAGAAATTATGATAAAAAATAGTAAAACAACAAAAGAATTTATGAAAGAACTGAAAAAAACTTCAGAAGAAGTTTATTATAAAATGATATCTAACGATATAAAAAATATAATTAAAGAAAATTATTAAAAATAAGAAGCTATTATAAGTTATATTTTTTAAAGTTTTGCTAAGTGGTCTAAATATTTTTAAGAAATATAGTTTAGATAAAAATATCTAGAAATTGTTATAAAGATATAGTAGCAAAACTCATAAAATTTTTAAAATGTAGTAGCTTTTTATTTTTATTTATTACAAAAATAAAAGAAAAGTTTTTAAAATTATGCTATACTATAAAATAGGAATTTTTTGTTAGGAAGTGTTTTTATGAAAAAAATAGAGAAAATAAAAATATCAACAGAGTTTATAAAACTTGATCAATTTTTAAAATATGTAGGAATTTGTGTTAGTGGAACAGAAGCTAAAAATTTAATAATTAATTCTGAAATTAAAGTGAATGATGAATTTGAAATGAGAAGAGGAAGAAAGTTATATCCAGAGTATAAAGTAGAAGTTTTAAATAGAATATTTATTATAGAATAGATTGAGGTGAAGCATTGAAAATACTTAATATAAAATTTTATAATTTTAGAAATTTAAAAGATGCTTCTCTAAGTCTTTCAGAACAAATAAATGTTTTCTATGGAAAAAATGCACAAGGTAAAACTAGTATATTAGAAGCTATATATTTTAATTCAACAGGAATAAGCTTTAGAACTAATAAAACTACAGAAATGATAAAATATACTCAAAAAAGTTTAATCGTAAATTTAGAGTATGAAAATATTATTTCTAAGAGTAATCTTTCTGTTAAGTACGATAATGATATGGGTACAAAAAAAGAATTTTTTTTTAATAAAAAAAAGATAAATCAAACGGAGTTTTATGGGAAAATTAATATGATTGCTTATATTCCAGAGGACATTATACTAATTAATGGTTCACCTAAAAATAGAAGAGAATTTTTTGATATGGAATTGGCACAAATGGATAAAGAATATTTAGAAAATTTAAAGATCTATAATAGGCTTTTAAAAATAAAAAATAAATATTTAAAGGATAATTTGATAAAGAACCCAGAATTTGATATATATGAAGAAGAACTTATAAAATATGGTTCAAAAATAATAATTTCTAGGATGGAATATATAAAAAGCTTATCTATAATTTTAAATTTACTTTATAGAAAATTATTTAATTCAGAACAGGAATTAAGTATAAAATATGAAAATTCATTTTATAAATTAAATAAAATAGAAGTAGAGGAAATAGAATCTGAATTTAAAAAGGAAATAAGAGCAAAAAGAAATAGAGAAATAAAATATAAATTCTCTTTAGTAGGACCTCATAGGGATGATTTTAAATTTATTTTAAATGGATATGAAGCAAAAATAAATGCGTCACAAGGTGAAAAAAAATCAATAATTTTTGCATTAAAACTTTCAGAAATTGATATGATTAAAAAAAACAGAAAAGAAAATCCTGTTATTATTATTGATGATATAACTTCATATTTTGATGAAGATAGAAGATTATCTATACTTAAATATTTAGAAAAAAAAGAACTTCAAGTTTTTATAAGTTCAACAGATGATTTAAAAATAAAATCCCAAAATTTTTATGTAGATAGGGGGGAAATTTTTAAAGATGAAAATAATTAGTATAAAAGATATAATCGATGAAGAAATTAAAATAAATAATAATTTACAGTCTGCCATATTAAAGGTCAAAAAAAGTGAAATTTTTGGAAATTTGTCTGAAGATATAAAAATAGACTATATAAGGAAGAACTTACTTTATATAAGTGTTAACAATTCTGCACTTAAGCATTTTATGTATAATAAGAAAGATATTTTCTTAGATAAAATAAATTTAGAGTTTTTTATAAAAGATATTGAAATAAGAGTTAAATAAAATATTTTGTTTGGAGGAAGAAATGACTGATTATAAAGCACAAAATATAACAGTTTTAGAAGGTTTAGAAGCTGTTAGAAAGAGACCAGGAATGTATATAGGTACAACATCAGAGAGAGGACTACATCATCTAGTTTGGGAAATAGTTGATAACTCTGTAGATGAGGCTTTAGCAGGTTATTGTGATAAAATACAAATTAAAGTTCTTCCAGATAATATTATAGAAGTAATAGATAATGGAAGAGGAATTCCAACTGATATTCACCCTAAATATAATAAATCAGCTTTGGAGATAGTACTTACAGTTTTACATGCTGGAGGAAAATTTGAAAATGATAATTATACTGTTTCTGGAGGACTTCATGGAGTAGGAGTTTCTGTTGTTAATGCCTTATCTGAATGGTTGGAAGTAGAAGTAAAAAGAAATGGATTTGTATATTATCAAAAATACAATAGAGGGAAACCAGAGGAAGATGTAAAAATTATAGGGGAAACAGAAGAACATGGAACAACAGTTAGATTTAAAGCTGATGGTTCAATTTTTGAAACTTTAATATATAATTATTTTACTTTATCTAATAGATTAAAAGAATTAGCTTACCTAAACAGTGGTCTTACAATTATTTTAACAGATTTAAGAAAAACAGAAAAAAAAGAAGAAACATATAGTTATGATGGAGGAATCTTAGATTTTCTATCAGAAATAACAAAAGAAAGCCAAAAGATAATAGAAAAACCATTTTTTACAATGGCTAAACAGGATAATGTAGGAGTTGAAATTTCTTTCACTTACAATACTTCACAAAATGAAACAATCTATTCTTTTGTAAATAATATAAATACTCATGAAGGTGGAACACATGTTCAAGGATTTAGGACAGCTCTTACAAAGATTATAAATGATGTAGGAAAAGCACAAGGTTTAATAAAAGAAAAAGATGGAAAATTAATGGGAAATGATATAAGAGAAGGGCTTGTAGGAATAGTTTCTATAAAGATTCCTCAACCACAATTTGAAGGGCAGACAAAAGGTAAATTAGGAAATTCTGAAGTAGTAGGTATAGTTAATAGTGTAGTGTCTAATAATTTGAAAATATTTTTGGAAGATAATCCAAATATAACAAAGGTTGTTATTGAAAAAATACTAAATTCTAAGAAGGCAAGAGAAGCTGCTCAAAGAGCAAGAGAAGCTGTTTTAAGAAAATCTCCTTTAGAAATAGGTTCGCTTCCAGGAAAATTGGCTGACTGTTCTTCTAAAAAACCAGAGGAATGTGAACTTTTTATAGTTGAAGGAGATTCTGCTGGAGGTTCTGCAAAACAAGGAAGAGATAGATATAATCAGGCTATACTACCACTTAGAGGAAAAATAATTAATGTTGAAAAGGCAGGTTTACATAAATCTTTAGAAAGTTCAGAAATAAGAGCTATGATTACAGCCTTTGGAACAAATATAGGAGAAACTTTTGATATTTCTAAATTGAGATATGGAAAAATAATTCTTATGACAGATGCAGATGTGGACGGAGCGCATATAAGAACTCTTATTTTGACTTTTCTTTATAGATATATGATAGATTTAATTTATGCTGGAAATGTTTATATAGCTTGTCCTCCACTTTACAAAGTAAGTTCAGGAAAACAGATTATATATGCATATAATGATATGGAGCTAAAAAATATTCTAGAAAATATGAATATTGAAAATAAAAAATATAATATTCAAAGATACAAAGGATTAGGTGAAATGAATCCTGAACAACTATGGGAAACAACTATGGACCCTGACGTGAGATTACTTTTGAAAGTTTCAATAGATAATGCAAGAGAAGCAGATATTCTTTTTGATAAATTGATGGGAGATAAAGTTGAACCAAGAAGAGAGTTTATAGAAGAACATGCAGAATATGTTAAAAACATAGATATATAAATTTCAGAAAATTAAAAATTTAATTTTTCTGAAAAATTGGGAGGATTTAAATGTCTACAAATATAAGTAATAGATATATAGAGGAGGAATTAAAAGAATCTTATTTAGATTATTCTATGAGTGTAATCATAAGTCGTGCCTTACCAGATATAAGGGATGGACTAAAACCTGTTCATAGAAGAATACTTTTTGCTATGAATGAATTAGGTATGACAAATGATAAGCCATTTAAAAAATCAGCTAGAATAGTTGGAGAAGTTTTAGGAAAATATCACCCTCACGGAGATGCTCCAGTTTATGGAAGTATGGTTAGAATGGCTCAAGATTTCAATTACAGATATTTACTTGTTGAGGGTCATGGAAATTTTGGTTCCATAGATGGAGATTCTGCTGCAGCAATGAGATATACTGAAGCTAGAATGGCTAAAATAACAAATGAACTTTTAGATGATATAGACAAGGATACCATTGATTTCAGAAAAAACTTTGATGATTCTTTAGATGAACCAGTTGTTCTTCCAGCAAAATTACCTAATCTTCTTTTAAATGGAGCCACAGGAATAGCTGTTGGAATGGCAACAAATATTCCACCTCATAATTTAAATGAGCTAGTAGATGGTGTTTTAGCAATAATAGAAAATAAGGATATAGATGTCTTGGATTTAATAGACTATATAAAAGGTCCAGATTTTCCTACAGGTGGAATAATAGATGGAAGGACTGGAATAATAGAAGCTTATAAAACAGGTAGAGGAAAAATAAAAGTAAGAGGAAAAGTTAATATAGAAGAACAGAAAAATGGAAAATCAAATATAATTATAACTGAGATTCCATATCAACTAAATAAATCTTCTCTTATTGAAAAAATTGCAAGTTTGGCAAGAGAAAAAAAGATAACAGAGATCTCTGATTTAAGAGATGAATCTAATAGAGAAGGTATAAGAATATTAATTGAAATAAAAAAAGGCGAAGAACCAGAGCTTGTTTTAAATAAATTGTATAAGTATACAGAACTTCAATCTACTTTTGGAGTTATAATGTTGTCTTTAGTAAATAACATACCTAAAATTCTAAATTTAAAAGAAATGTTAGTTGAGTATATAAAACATAGATTTAATGTTATAACAAGAAGAACTAAATTTGATTTGGATAAGGCAGAAAAAAGAGCACATATTTTAAAAGGCTATCAAATAGCTTTAACTAATATAGATAGAATCATAGAACTAATAAGATCTTCTTCAGATGGAGCTGTAGCTAGAGAACAATTAATTGAAAAATATGGTTTTTCTGATATACAGGCGAGATCTATTTTAGATATGAAATTACAAAGACTTACTGGGTTAGAAAGAGAAAAAATAGATTTGGAATATCAAGAAATTGAAAAATTAATAGTTTTATTAAAAGAAATTCTTGAAGATGAAGCAAAAGTTTATGATATTATGAAAAAAGAATTAATTGAAATCAAGGAAAAATATGGAGATAAAAGAAGAACTACCATAGAAGAAGAAAGAATGGAAATTCTTCCAGAAGATTTAATAAAGGATGAAGAAATTATAATAACATATACTAATAAGGGATATGTAAAAAGAATAGAAGCTAGTAAATATAAAGCACAAAAACGAGGAGGGAAAGGAGTATCTGGACTAAATACTATAGAAGATGACTTTGCAGAAAAAATAATTCTTGCGTCAACTCTTGATACTATGATGATATTTACGGATAGAGGAAAGGTCTATAATATAAGGGCTTATGAAATTCCAGATCTATCTAAACAGTCTAGAGGAAGGCTCATAGGAAATATTATAAATATTTCTGAAGGAGAAAAAGTAAGGGATGTAATAACTATAAAAGAATTTGATCCTAAAAAAGAAATAGTTTTTATAACTAAAAATGGGCTTATAAAAAAGACATCTTTAGGAGAATTTAAAAACATAAATAGTTCTGGCTTAATATCCATAAAATTGAGAGATGATGATGATATAATATATGTTGGACTTATAGAGGATGTTGAAAAGGAAGAAATACTTATAGCAACAAGAAAAGGGTATTGTACTAGATTTTTAACAGATAGCATAAGAGAAACAGGAAGAAATACTATGGGGGTTAAGGCAATTACTTTAAGAGATGATGATGTAGTTGTTTCAGCTATGACAATAAAAAATCCAGAAACAGATATACTAACAATAACAGAAAATGGATACGGAAAAAGAACAAGACTGGATGAGTATCCTCAATATAATCGTGGAGGAAAAGGTCTAAAAAATATGAAATGCACTGAAAAAACAGGAAATATAGTCTCTGTTTTAGAAGTTTCTGATGATGAAGAGTTAATTTGTATAACTTCAAATGGAGTTGTCATAAGAATGTCTATGGATGGAATTTCTCGTTTTGGAAGAGTATCTCAAGGTGTAAGAATAATGAAAGTTGCAGAAGAAGAAAAAGTAGCTTCAATAACAAAAATAAAAAAAGAAGAAGAAGAAATTTCAGAGGAATAATTATAAATGAAAAAAATTTTAGTTTTATCAGATAGTCATGGTCATTTTGAAAAGGTATTAAAAATTTATGAAAAAGAAAAACCAGACATTCTTGTATATGCAGGAGATGGACTTAGAGATATTGAAAATTTATCCTGTATATATGAGGGTGAGTTTTATCTTGTCAATGGAAATTGTGATTTTTTTGAAAAAAATTATGGTCTTTTAAAAGTTTTAGAGATAGAAAAATTTAAGATTTTTATAACACATGGACATGCTTATCAGGTAAAAAATGATTTAGAAAAATTAAAAGAAGAAACCAGAAAATTAAAGGCTGATATTGTTATTTTTGGGCATACTCATAGAGAAATTTTAGAAAAATATGAGAGTTTTTATCTATTTAACCCAGGTGCATGCCAAGATGGTAAATATGGTTTTATTATTATAAATGAGGGAAGGATAGATTTTTATCATAGGAAGATTTAGCTTCTTAGAGATAAATATTTTTATTAGGGGGAAAAATGAAGGAAGAAATTCTAAAAATAAAAGAAAGCATAGAAAACGCAATAAAAGAAAATAATTCTTTGCAGGCTTTAGATGATTTAAGAATTAATTATATGGGAAAAAAAGGAATATTTACAGAGCTTTCTAAAAAAATGAAAAATTTAACTAGCGAGGAAAGACCTAAGATAGGTCAAATTATAAATGAGACAAAAGAATTTATAATAGATTTAATTGAAAAGAAAAATCTTGAGTTAAAAGAAAAAGAACTTAATAAGAAATTATCTTCAGAACTTATCGATATAAGTTTGCCAGGGATAAGACAAGAAGGAGGAACTATTCATCCTGTTAATGAAACAATGAATTTCATAAAAGATATATTTATAAAAATGGGTTTTGATGTTGTCGATGGTCCAGAAATTGAAAAAGTTGAATATAATTTTGATGCTTTAAACATTCCAAAATCTCATCCCTCAAGAGAGTTAACTTATACATTATACATAACTGATTCAGTTCTTTTAAGAACACAGACTTCTCCTGTACAAATAAGGTATATGTTAGAAAATAAAGCACCTCTTAGAATGATTTGTCCAGGAAAAGTTTATAGACCAGATTATGATATTTCTCATACTCCAATGTTTCACCAAATGGAAGGATTAGTTATAGGTAGTGATATTTCTTTCGCTGATTTAAAAGGAATTTTAACTCATTTTGTAAAAGAAGTATTTGGAGAAAGAAAGGTAAGATTTAGACCGCATTTCTTTCCATTCACAGAGCCAAGTGCAGAGATGGATGTAGAATGTAATATTTGTCATGGGGACGGATGTAGACTTTGTAAAGATAGTGGTTGGTTAGAAATAATGGGTTGTGGTATGGTTGATCCTGAAGTTCTTAAATATGTAGGTTTTGATCCAGAAGAAGTTAATGGCTTTGCTTTTGGTTTAGGAATAGAAAGAATAACAATGCTAAGACATGGAATTGGAGATTTAAGAGCATTTTTTGAAAATGATATAAGATTTTTAAAACAATTCAAATAGATAAGCTTAGATAATTAATTCTGGAGGAGAAAAAATGTTAATTTCGTTAAATTGGTTAAAACAATATATAGATATAAAAGAAAATGTTGAAGAGTTAGCTTTTGCACTTACTATGATAGGACAAGAGGTAGAGGCTATAGAAACTCAAGGAAAACATCTTGATAATGTTGTAATAGGACAAATTATTGAGTTTGAAAAGCATCCTAGTGCAGATAAATTAAGTTTATTAAAAGTTAATATAGGAGAGGAAGAACCTTTACAAATAATTTGTGGAGCTACGAACCATAAATTAAATGATAAGGTAGTTGTAGCTAAAATAGGGGCTATTTTACCAGGAGAATTTAAGATTAGAAAAAATAAAATAAGAGATATAGAATCTCATGGTATGTTATGTTCTGAGGTAGAATTAGGAATTGGAGAAAATAAAGATGGAATCATAATACTTTCTGAAGGAGCACCTATAGGACAAGATTATAGAGAGTATTTAAACTTAAATGATGTTATTTTTGAATTGGAGATAACACCAAATAGACCTGATTGTTTGTCACATATAGGTATAGCTAGAGAGATAGCAGCTTATTATGGACGAAAAGTAAAGTATCCAAATGTAGATTTAAGAGAGTCCATAGAATCTGTAAATACTTTAATAAAAGCGAATATAGAAGATAAAGACAGATGTAAAAGATATATGGGTAGAATTATAAAAAATGTGGAAATAAAGGAATCTCCTAATTGGCTTAAAGAGAGAATAAAAAGTATGGGATTAAAGCCTATAAATAATGTAGTTGATATAACAAATTATGTTATGTTTGAATACAATCAACCAATGCATGCTTTTGATTTTGATAAATTACAAGGGAATATAAATATTAGAGCAGCTAAATTTGGAGAAAAGCTAATTACCTTAGATGGTGTAGAAAGAGAATTAAAAGATAGTGAACTTGTTATAGCTGATGATGTTAAAGCTATTGCTTTAGCTGGAATCATTGGAGGAAAGTCAACTCAAATAGAAAATGAAACAAAAAATATATTTTTAGAAGTAGCTTATTTTACTCCTGAAAATATAAGAAAAACATCCAGAGAACTAGGTATTTTTACAGATTCTTCTTATAGAAATGAAAGAGGCTTAGATATAGAAAATTTAAATGTTGTTATGGATAGGGCAATTTCTTTGATTTCAGAGGTAGCAGGTGGAGAAATTTTATCTGAAGCTATTGATAGATACATAGAGAAACCCATAAGAGTTGAAATTCCTTTAAATCTTGAAAAATTGAATAAATTTATAGGAAAAAATTTAAGTTACGATGAAGTTGGAAGAATACTAACAAATTTAGATATAACAATAAAATCTTTAGCAGGGGTTAATATGATCTTAGTTCCTCCTAGTTATAGAACAGATCTTCAAAGAGCTGCAGATATATACGAGGAGATAATAAGGATGTATGGCTTTGAAAATATAGAAGCTAGAATACCTGAGGCAAGTATAGAATCTGGTAATGAAAATACTAATTTTACTATATCTAATTTAATAAGAAATATATTAAAAGAATCTGGTTTAAATGAAGTTATAAACTATAGTTTTATTCCTAGAGAAGCAAGAACTTTATTTAATTTAGGTGAAAATTTGATAGAAATAAAAAATCCTTTGAGTGAAGATATGGCAATAATGAGACCAAGTCTTATATATAGCTTAGTGAGCAATATAAAGGATAATTTAAATAGAAAACAAAATGATTTAAAAATTTTTGAAGTGGCAAAATCATTTAGTGATTTCTCTAAAGAAAATCTAGCAAAGGAAGATCTAAAGATAGGTATAGCACTTTGTGGAAGAGCAGAAAGAACATTATGGAGTCAATCTAAAGAAAACTATAACTTTTTTAATTTAAAAGGTTATGTAGAAAATCTTTTTGAAAAACTTGGTATAGTTAAATATTCTTTAGAGAGATCAAAAAATGGTAATTTTCATCCAGGGGTTAGTGCAGATTTGAAAATAGGAAAAGAATTACTAGGAACTTTTGGAGAGATACATCCAGTATTAGTTGAAAAATTAGGTATAAAAAGAGAGAAAATATATTATGCAGAGTTTAATTTGACCAGTATGCTTAAGTATATGAAAATAAAAGTAAATTATCAAAGCATAAGTAAATATCCAGAAGTTTTAAGAGATTTAGCTGTGACTTTGGATAGAGAAATATTAGTTGGAGATATGATAAAAGAGATTAGAAAAAAAGTAAGTCTAATAGAAAAAATAGATATATTCGATGTATATTCTGGTGATAAAATAGAAAATAATAAAAAATCTGTTGCTATGAGCATAGTATTGAGAGATAAATATAAAACCTTGGAAGAAGAAGAAATAGATAAAGTAATGACAGACATACTTAATTTAATTAAAGAAAAATATGATGGAGAAATAAGAAGATAGAAGAATATAAATTTTCCTTTTATTTACAGTTTTAAAATAACTAATATAATTGTTACTAAGGTTGTAAAAAAAAGATTGACATTTCCACTTTTAAATTATAGAATTATGCTTATTTCAATTAATGTTTTAAGGGGGGAGTGGTAATTGAAAAGGAAAGGTTTTGAATTTCCAACAGCTTATTCTGTATTGTTTTTAATTTTAATTTTAGTAACTGTATTGACACACATAATACCAGCAGGAAAGTATTCTAGATTGACCTATAGCACAGAAGAAAAAGTGTTTCTTATAGATAAGGTGGGAATGGAAACAAAAACTTTGGAAGCTAATCAAGAAAATCTAAGTAATTTAGGAATAAATATTGACTTAAATAAATTTACAGAAGGAACTATAAAAAAGCCCATGGCAATTCCTGATACTTATGAAAGAATAGAAGAAAAAAAAGCACAGGGATTAGCAGAATTAATTGCTGCTCCAGTAGCTGGTCTTATGGATTCAATGGATATAGTTATCTTTGTCTTTGTATTAAGTGGAATAGTTGGAGTTGTTAATAAAACAGGAACATTTAATATAGCAATGAAGAGTATTTCTCAGAGAACTAAGGGTAAGGAATTTGCCTTAGTAATAGTTTCATTTATTTTTTTTGCCATAGGAGGAACAACATTTGGATTTTGGGAAGAAACAATTCCCTTTTATACGATATTAATTCCATTATTTCTATCAAATGGTTTTGATATATTAATTCCAATGGCAACAATACTTTTAGGTTCAGCTGTGGGATGTATGTTTTCAACAGTGAATCCGTTTTCGACTATTATAGCCTCTAATGCAGCTGGTATATCATTTAATGAAGGATTAAAATTTAGATTTTTTGCATTAATTATATTCTCAATAATAGCATTGCTATATATTTATTATTACTTTAAAAAGGTACAAAAAAATCCAGATAGTTCTCTAGTTTTAGATATTCAAGCTGCAGCGAAGGAAAAATTTATAAAAGGATATGATGAAGATTCTAAAACTGTTTTAGATTTTAAACAAAAGATAATTTTATTTTTATTTTTATTTCAATTTGTTATTATGATCTGGGGAGTTGCTTCACTAGATTGGTGGTTTCAAGAAATTGCGGGAATGTTTTTTGGAATTGCTATAATCATAATGTTTTTATCTGGACTTAGTGAAAAAGAAGCAGTTAATGGCTTTATCAATGGAACTTCAGAGGTAGTGGGAGTAGCTTTAATTATAGGTTTAGCTAGAGCAATAAATATAATAATGGAGAATGGAATGATTTCAGACACTTTACTTTTTTATTCATCCAATTTAGTTTCTGGGATGAATAAAGGAATATTTTCAATAGCTTTGTTATTTATTTTTGCTTTTTTAGGAATTTTTATACCTTCAACATCAGGATTGGCAGTACTATCTATGCCTATACTAGCACCACTTGCTGATACAGTAGGAATATCTAGATCTATGGTTGTAGATGCTTTTGCATGGGGACAGGGAGTAATCTTATTTATAACTCCTACAGGATTGATATTTGTTGCCTTACAAATAGCTGGAATTTCATATAATAAATGGTTGAAATTTGTAATGCCACTTATTTTTATAATTTCAATTTTGATAGTAATAATTCAATACCTAAAAGCAATTATATAAATTTAATAGTGAGGAAGTTTATGACATATTATAAACTTCTTTTTTATTTTTAATACTTATGGTATAATCATAAAATAATAAAATAATTGGAGGAAATATGAAAAAAGTAGAATTTATAAATTATCCTAAATGCAGTACTTGTGTTAAAGCAAGAAAATGGTTGGAAAATAATAATATAAACTTTGAAAATAGAGATATTATAACTAAAAATCCAAATGTTGAAGAAATAAAAAATTATTTAAAATTGAGTGGTAAGGAAGTAAAGAAATTTTTTAATACAAGTGGAATACTTTATAGAGAAATGAATTTAAAAGAGAAACTTAATAATATGACAGAAAGAGAAATGATAGAACTTTTAGCAACAAATGGAAAATTAGTAAAAAGACCATTATTAGTGTTAAATGATAATGTTTTAATAGGATTTAAAGAAGAAGAGTGGGGAAATTTTTTAAAATTATAAAAAATATATAAAAAGGGGAGATAAAAAATGTACAAGATATCAGAAATTATAACAACAGGCTTTGCGCTTTTTGCAATGCTTTTTGGAGCAGGGAATTTGATTTTTCCTCCTATATTAGGTTATGAATTAGGGAATAATTGGTCACTAGCTGCATTTGCATTTATATTGACAGGTGTTGGAATACCACTTTTAGGTCTAATTTCGGTGGCTATAACAGGAAAAAGTGTTCATAATTTTGCAGATAAAGTGTCGCCTTTATTTTCTAAAATTTATGCAATAGCATTGATATTATCAATAGGTCCACTTTTAGCCCTTCCAAGAACGGGAGCAACAGCTTACGAAGTTACTTTTTTCCATGCAGGTTATACATCTTCAGCATTGAAATATATTTATTTAGGAATATACTTTACAATAGCCTTGTTTTTCTCTTTAAAATCAAGTAAAGTTATAGATAGAATAGGAAAAATATTGACACCAGTTTTAATAATTGTTTTATTTATAATTTTAGTTAAGGGGGTTTTCTTTAGTAATTTACCTGTAGCAGAAAAAAGTTTTGATTTACCTTTCAAAAAAGGTTTTATTGAAGGTTATCAAACTTTGGATGCCTTAGCAATGATAGCTTTTTCAGGGGTTGTCTTAGCAGCAGTTAGAAATGGAAGAGAATTAACTAAAAAACAGGAGATTTCATTTCTATTAAAAACAGGTTTTATAGCAACTGCTGGTTTAGCTCTTGTATATGCGGGGCTTACTTATATAGGAGCAACTTTTGGAGGTTTTGAGTTACTAAAAGATGTTCAAAGAACAGATTTACTTGTAAAAATTTCTAGTACTCTATTAGGGAAATTTGGCTATGTTATACTTGGAGTATGTGTTGCAGGAGCTTGTTTAACTACAGCTATAGGATTGATAGTTTCTGTGGCTGAGTATTTTAGTGGACTTTTAAATATACCTTATCAAAAATTAGTTTTGATAACTACTATCTGGGCATATGTTATAGCTATATTTGGGGTTAATTTTATAGTTGTAATATCTGTTCCTATTCTTATTTTTCTTTATCCAATAAGCATAGCTTTAATATTTTTAAATTTATTAAAAATTGAAAATGATAAAGTTCATAAAGGAGTAGTTCTTGTAAGTGGTCTTATTGGATTGTATGAGGCCTTAGGAGTAGCAGGAGTAACATTACCTCAACAATTTTCAAAAATTTATGCTATGCTTCCTTTGAGCAATATGGGCTTAGCTTGGGTACTTCCAGCACTTATAGTTGGATTTATTTGTGGAATAAATAAAAAAATAACAAAATAAAAAAATTTTAAATAAGGAGATTGGAATAAAATAAAGCTATTTTAAAGTAAAAATAGGGGCTATTGCAAAACTTACTTAATGATAGGCTGCAATAGTCCCTTTAATATAATAAAATATATATATTGTATTTTTCTACAGTTATAGAATAAGGGAGGGAGAAAAAATGAGAAATGTATATGAAACTCTTATGGAAAGAGGTTACTTAAAGCAATTTACACATGAGGAAGAAACAAAAGAATTATTAGAAAAAGAAAAGATAACATTTTATATAGGTTTTGATCCCACAGCAGATAGTTTGCATGTAGGGCATTTTATTGCCATGATGTTTATGGCTCATATGCAAAAGCATGGTCATAGACCTATTGCACTTCTTGGTGGAGGAACAGCTATGGTTGGAGATCCAAGTGGTAGAACAGATATGAGAACTATGCTTACTAGAGAAAAGATAGAACACAATATAGAGTGTATTAAAAAGCAAATGCAAAAATTTATTGATTTTTCAGATGAAAAAGCAATACTTGTAAATAATGCAGACTGGCTTTTTGATTTGAATTATATAGATTTTTTAAGAGATGTAGGGGTTCATTTTTCTGTAAATAGAATGTTATCTGCTGAATGTTTTAAATCTAGAATGGAAAATGGTCTTTCATTTCTTGAGTTTAATTATATGTTGATGCAAGGATATGATTTTTTGGTATTACAAAAAAAATATGGTTGCATAATGCAATTAGGTGGTGACGATCAATGGTCCAATATGATAGCAGGTGTAGATTTAATTAGAAAAAAAGAAAAAAAACCTGCATACGCTATGACTTGTACACTTCTTACAAATAGCGAAGGTCAAAAAATGGGAAAAACTGCAAAGGGTGCTCTTTGGTTAGATGCTGAAAAAACTTCTCCCTATGAATTTTATCAGTATTGGAGAAATGTAGGAGACAGAGATGTAGAAAAATGTTTGGCACTTTTAACTTTTTTACCTATGGACGAAGTAAAAAGATTAGGAGCTTTAAAAGATGCTCAAATAAATGAGGCAAAAAAAATATTGGCCTATGAGGTGACAAAACTAGTTCATGGAAAAGAAGAAGCTGATAAAGCTAAAGAAGCTACTGAAGCTCTTTTTGGTGCAGGGAATAACTTAGATAATGCTCCCACTATTGAACTCTTAGAAGTAGATTTTGGAAAGGAACTTTTAGATATATTAGTAGATAGAAAAATTCTAAAGACAAAAAGTGAAGGTAGAAGATTAATTGAACAAAATGGAATGTCTTTAAATGATGAGAAGATAGTGGATGTAAAATTTTTGATTGATTCTAAAACTTTAGGACTTTTAAAAATAGGAAAAAAGAAATTTTATAATATAGTCAAAAATAGGTGATACTTTTGTCTAAATTTAAACTTAGAAATATGGAAGAGAAAGATATAGATGTAATTTATAAGCATATACATAAGGATTATGTGAATAAATATTTTAAAAATGAAAGAGAATTAAAAGAACTTCATAATAGAGAATACAAATCTATACTTCAATCTAAAGAATATATATTTCATATTTTTGAAAATAATTCAGAGGATTTTATTGCTATGGTAAGGCATAGATTAAAAGATGAAATTTCAGAGATAGCTATATATTTAAATAAAGAATTTAGAGGAAAAAAACACTCAAAAGAAATATTGAAAACGAGTATTGAAAAATTAAGGGTTCAAAGAAAGGAAATAAAACTTATTAAAGCTTTAATTCTTAAAGAAAATATAATATCTCAGAAATTATTTTTAAGTTTAAAATTTAAATTAAGAGAAATAAAAACTTATGATACCATTGATTATTTAATCTTAGTTTTAGATTGAGGAAAAAATGACCAAGAAAGAAAAAGTAAAAAATATATTAATAAAAATGAAAGAAAAATTCGGAAAGCCACAGTGTGCTTTAAAATTTAATAGTCCTTTTGAACTTCTGGTTGCAGTTATATTATCAGCTCAGTGTACAGATGTCAGAGTAAACATAGTGACAAAAAGTATGTTTAAAGAAGTTAATACGCCAGAAGACTTTGCAAATCTTCCCTTAGAGAAAATAGAAGACTATATAAAGAGTACTGGATTTTTTAGAAATAAAGCAAAAAATATAAAAAAATGTAGTATTCAATTATTGGAAGAATACAATGGTGAAATTCCAAAAGATATGGATAAGTTGACTAAATTAGCTGGAGTTGGAAGAAAAACAGCAAATGTTGTAAGAGGTGAAATTTGGGGATTAGCTGATGGAATAACTGTGGATACACATGTTAGAAGAATAACTAATCTAATAGGACTTGTCAAAAATCAAGATCCTATAAAAATAGAGAGAGAACTTATGAAAATTGTTCCCAAAAAATATTGGATAGATTTCTCTCACTATATAATTTTACATGGTAGGGATAAATGTATTGCAAGAAGACCTAAATGTGGAGACTGTGAAATAAAAGAGTACTGTGATTATGGAATAAAAAAATTAATTTCTCTTGAGAAATAAGAATAAGCTGTGTTTAAAATCTTTACATGGGATGGAAGGCACAGCTTTTAAAATTAATTGAAAAACAAAAAAAATTAGAAATTATATTCTTGACAATTATAGTAAATAATGATATAAAATATCTAGAGATAATTAGGGAGATGAGAGTTTATGAAAGTTTATTTAGATAATAACGCCACTACAAAAGTAGATGAAAAAGTTTTGGAAGCGATGCTACCTTACTTTTCAGAATATTATGGCAATCCATTTAGTTTACATTTATTTGGTGCTGAAACAGGGAAGGCGGTATCTGAAGCAAGAAAAAAGATAGCAGATATTTTAAGAGCAAAGCCAAGTGAAATAATTTTTACTGCATCAGGAAGTGAATCTGATAACTTAGCTGTAAGAGGAATTGCAAGAGCATATAAACATAGAGGAAAACATATAATTACAAGTTCAATAGAGCATCCAGCAATAAAAGATACTTTTATAGATTTAATGGAAGATGGATTTGAAATTTCAGTTATTCCTGTTGATGAAAATGGAGTTATAATTTTAGACGAATTTAAAAAAGCTTTAAGAGAAGATACGATTTTAGTAAGTATAATGCATGCCAATAATGAGGTTGGAAGTTTTCAACCTATTGAAGAAATAGCAAAAATCACAAAGGAAAGAAAAATTATATTTCATGTTGATGCTGTCCAAAGTATGGGAAAACTTGAAATTTATCCAGAAAAGATGGGAATAGATCTTCTATCATTCTCAGGTCATAAGTTCTATGCACCTAAAGGGGTTGCAGTTCTTTATAAAAGAGATGGAGTTCGTTTAGGGAAAGTAATGACAGGTGGAAATCAGGAGGGAAAAAGAAGACCAGGAACCTCTAATACACCATATATAGTAGGAATAGCTAAAGCTTTAGAGATGGCTGTTGCAGGAATGAAAGAGGAATGGGCGAGAGAAGAACAGTTAAGAGATTATTTTGAAGCAGAAGTTGTAAAAAGAATTCCTGAGGTAATTATAAATGCCAAAACTGTTAAAAGACTTCCAGGAACTTCTAGCATTACTTTTAAATATTTAGAAGGAGAATCAATTCTTTTAAACCTAAGTCTTAAAGGCATAGCAGTAAGTTCAGGTTCAGCATGTTCATCTGATAGCTTACAACCATCACATGTACTTCTGGCAATGGGTATACCAGCTGAGTGTGCTCATGGAACAATAAGATTTTCTTTAGGAAAGTACAATACTAAAGCAGAAATAGATTATACAGTTGAATGTTTAGTTGAAATAATTTCTAAATTGCGAGCTATTTCGCCATTATGGAATGCATATCAAGCAAATAAGGATTAAATGGTTGATTTTTAAAAATAATTTTAAAATTTTAAGGAGATGAAAATTATGTATACAGAAAAGGTAATGGAACATTTTATGAATCCACACAATGTTGGAGTAATTGAAAATCCAGATGGATATGGAAAAGTTGGAAACCCTTCTTGTGGAGATATAATGGAAATTTTTATAAAGGTAAAAGATAATATATTAACAGATGTAAAATTTAGAACTTTCGGTTGTGCTTCTGCTATAGCCAGTTCGTCAATTTCAACAGATTTAATAATTGGTAAAACTGTTGAAGAAGCATTACAAGTTACAAATAAAGCTGTTGTTGAAGCCTTAGGAGGATTACCAGCTGTAAAAATGCATTGTTCTGTTTTAGCTGAAGAGGCTATAAAAAATGCAATAGAGGACTACATAGCAAAAAGAGATGCAGCTAAGTAAACTATAAGAAAATTACATATTTTTATAAGTGAAGGGGGGATTTTAAAATCTCCTTTTTCTTTTTTTCTGTATATGGTAAGATGTTTATAAGTTATCTAAGATTTGAAAGGAGGTAGTCAAATATGGATAGAGTACACAAGTTTTATAAAGATAATTATGAAACTCTCACGAGGGTTGAGAAAAAAATAGCCGAATTTATAGCTAAAAATCCTAGGAAAGTAATTTTATTATCTGCTTTAGAACTGGGTAAAGAAATAGGTGTAAGTGATGCATCAGTATTAAGATTTTCAAAAAATATAGGTTTTAATAAATTCAATGATTTTAAAAATTATGTTGCATTAGAGTTAAGTGAAAGGAATCCAAATGAAAGAATAGCTAGAAATTGGGATAATTTTAATTCACAAAATGATATTGCTAATAAAATTGTAAGTGGAGATTTAAAAAATATAGAAGAGTTTCTATTGAATTTAGATTTTGAAAAAATAGATAAAACAGTTAGGATGATAGAAAACGCAAAAAAAATATATTTTTTAGGAATAGGTTCAAGTCGTGCTATATCACAGTTTATGTATTGGTATATAAAAAAATTGGGCTATAATGCCGAATGTATTAATGAAGGAGGTCTAGGACTTTATGATGTCCTTTCACATATAAAAAAAGGAGATCTTCTTATTGTATTTACACTTCCTAAATTTTTAATAGATGAAATTAAAGCTGTAAAGATAACAAAGGAGAAAGCGGCTTCAGTAATAACTATAACAAGTAATATTTTTTCTGAAATAAGTTTTTTGAGTGATGTAGTTTTTAAAATACCAATTGAAAATAATGGATTCTTTAATTCATATATAGTACCTATGGAGTTTTGTAATATAATTCTGACAACACTTTTTGAAAAAAATAAGGAAAGGATTTATAAAAAATGGCAAAAAAATAGTCTAATGAAAAATTTTCTTTTTTCATCAGAAAGTTAGATATAAAAATAAAAAATTTCTAGAAAATATTTATATAAAAAAATGAGTGTAGCATTATAAAATAATGTCAATTTTAATTATTTTGCTGTTGTACACTCATTTTTTGTTGACAAAACTACACATAAATATTATTATGTAGTATAAACTACAAAAATTATTAAAGGGAGGTTTGTTTTTTTATGAAAAACGGGAAAAATGAAAAAAAGGGTTTTTTAGGAAGGGGTGCAATGATTTCAAATCTTTTACCTCATCCAGTAACCATTTTTATTATTTTATCTGTTATATTTTCTAAAATGGGGGTAGCTGTTGAGATTGAAGTTATTAACAAGAGTATAAAACAGATTGAATTACGAACTTTAAATGTTAAAAATTTTGCCTCTTTTGAAGTTTTGGGAATAGTATTACTATTTATCACTTTATTTTTTTATTTCTTCAATGAAATATGCTTATTTCTAAAATTTTTAAAAAGATCTATGCAAAAAATAAAAGAGAAGGAAATTTCCTTGTATATAGCATTTTTGAAGTTAAATTTTTCTTTTGCAGGAAACAGTGGCTATTTTTTAATTTCTGGAATTATTTATAAAAAATTTAAGAAAAATACCAAAAGAGGACTTTTAAGATGGAGCCCTCTTTTATCAAAAATAAGAGCAACGTTTTGTTTTACCTTTTTTATTCTAGTTAAACTTTATGATAAAGTAATTAAAAAAGTTAAAAATGCTAAAAATTTAATGAATTTTTTATTTAAATCTCTTGATGGTTTTGAAGATTTTATAGTATTGTGCCTCTTTTCATCTGTTTTTATATCATGGTTTTCTTATACTCAATTGGGAATTATAATTGCAGCAAGAAATGGAAGTTCTTTATTAAATATAGATTTAACTTATCTTCCATTAGTTATAGCATTTATGTTATTTTATTCATTTGCTAATTTGTTCATTGGTTCTATGACAAGTAAATATATATTATTTGTTCCAATTTTTTTACTAATACTTTATAAAATAGGTATTTCACCTGAGTTAACTCAGTTTGCCTACAGAATAGGGACTTCTTCAATAGATATTATTTTTTCATTTATGTCTTATTTTGCGCTTGTTTTAATGTGTTACAATGAATATAATAGAAAATTTGGAATGAGAGATTTTCTAAGCTATATTATACATTCTATAATTATATTTATCTCTAGTTTAATTATTTTAGGGATTTGGCTTATTAAGAAGTTATCAATAGGACTTGGGACTGTTAATTTTTTATAAGGAGATATAATTTATGAAAAAACCTATAATAGGCATAACATCAGCATATGAGCTAGAAAAAGTCTTACTAAATTATCATAGAACTACGCTTAACATAGATTATACTAAATCTATTATAGAAGCTGGGGGAATACCCTTAGTCCTGCCCGTAACGAATAATAGAGATGTTATAGCAAAACAATTATCTTTATTAGATGGGTTAATTTTATCAGGCGGTGCCGATATAAACCCATTTTTATATGGGCAGGATTTTAAAAAGAATATAGGTATTGTATCTCCAGAACGAGATGAGTATGAAATAATAATATTAGATGAATTTTTAAAGACTAAAAAACCTATACTTGGAATATGTAGAGGGCACCAGCTGTTAAATGTTTATTTCAAAGGAACCCTTTTTCAAGATATAGCTTATTATGAACGAACAATACTAAATCACAAGCAAGAGTGTTATCCAGACTTAGCGACACACAATATAAATATAATAGATGAGGAGAATATTCTTTTTGAGTTATTTGGAAAACAAGTAAGTGTAAATTCGTTTCATCATCAGATTATAGATAAATTAGGCCAGGGATTAACAGCAATAGCTCAAGCAAATGATGGTGTAATAGAAGCTATTCAAATGAAAAATCATAAATTTCTTTATGGAATACAATGGCACCCCGAAATGATGGTTGTGAGAGGAAATAAAGAAATGAAAAGAATATTTGATAAATTTTTGGAAAGTTGTCTTAAATAAAACTCATAAAAAAATAGAAAAAATAAACTGCTATAAACTTGAATTAAACAACAAGCTGTAGCAGTTTTTTCATGTAGAAAATTAACATACTTAAAAATTGCATTTTTTTTATTTATATTTAATGTTATAATATAAAATGTTAGATTTTCAGAGAAATAAGAGGAGAAAAAATGTTAAAAAGAATTTATACACTATTCTTAATTTTTACTATGTTAGCCATATCAGATTTTGCTTACTCCGAATTAAAAGAAATAATTACAGTTGAAGAGTATTCAAAGCAATTTTTGGATGAAAATTTTGTTTTAGATAACGTAGAAAAAAAACAAGAAGAAAAAGTAGTAGAAGAAATTATTACTCAAGATATGGAGCTTCCAAAAAAAATAGGTGAAAATCTAGAAGAGAAGAAAATAGAGCAAAAAGAACTTATAGAAGAATTGAGGCAAGAAGAGAAAGAAATAGAAAGTAAAGCCGAAGATTTAGTCATTGAAGAGTTAAAAGAAGAATTAGATGAGGAAATAAAAGAAATAACTGAGATAAAAATAGAAGAATTTGTTGAAGAAGAGCTCTCTGATGAAAAATATGAAAAAGAGATGCGTGAAATACAAAAAAAAGAACTAAAAATTCCAAAAAAGAAAAATTTAGAGAAAGTAGATTGGGATTTACCTGATAATTTTAAAGCTGCTATTATAGGAGATTTAGATGGGAATATATACTATTCTAAAAATGCAGACAAATTGTATCCTCTTGCTTCAGTCACTAAAATGATGACACTTATGGTAACATTCGATGAAATAAAAGCTGGTAGAATATCACTTAAGGATAAAGTAAAAATAACAAAAGATGTAGTACATTATGGTGGGAGTGGAATCCCGTTAAAGGCAGGACAAATATATAAATTAGAAGACTTAATAAAAGCTTCAGCAATATATTCTGCTAACAATGCAACTTATGCCATAGCAAGGTATGTGGGAAAAGGGAGTGTATCTAAATTTGTAACAAAAATGAATAAAAAACTTGAAAAATTAGGTTTACAAAAAGATATAAAATATTATACTCCTGCAGGTTTACCCACAAGAATGACAAAAAAACCAATGGACTCTGGAACAGCAAGGGCAATATATAAGCTGTCGATGGAGGCCTTAAAATATAAAAAATATATTGAAATAGCAGGAATAAAAAATACTACTATCCATTCTGGGAAGGTTAAAATAAAAAATAGGAATCATCTTATTGGTAAAGAGGGAATATATGGAATAAAAACTGGTTATCATAAAGAAGCTAAGTACAATATAGCTGTAGCAAGCAACTTAGATAAAATAGATTTAGTAATAGTTGTTATGGGAGGAGAAACTTATACTTCCAGAGATAAAGTAGTTCTTGATTTAATAGAAATTTTTAAAGAAAATTATTATGTAGCAAATATTTTAGATAAGAAGAAAACTATAGCTACAGTTTCAGTAAAAGATAGTCAAACAAGGGTTCCAGTTGTTCCTGACAAAGACTACAAAATAGCTCTAAAAAATTCTCAAAGATATAGAGTGGAAATAAGGCAAAGAGAAAATATAAAATTAAATGTATTTAAAGGCGAAGATTTAGGAGAATATGATGTTTATATTGATGACAAAAAAATTTTTACAGGACGCTTACTGGCTAAAAAAGCAGTAAGTAATTAGGAGTTAAAATGAATATGAGAGAAAGGTTTAGAGAAATTATTAAAGAAAAAAATATGATAGCTGCAAATTTAGCTCTTGTGAGTTGGGATTTAGAAACAAGAGCAGCTAAGAGAGCCCGTAAACTATTATCTGATTTAAGTGCTGATTTAAGTATGAAGGAGTATAATATTTCAACTTCTGAAGAATTTATAAAACTGGTAAATAATTTAAACCAAATAAAAGATGAACTTTCAGATATAGAAAAAAGAGAAGTAGTTCTTTCTTTAGAAGAGATAGAAAAGATGAAAAAAATTCCTGCCAATGAGTATGAAGAATATTCAAGACTTATAGCAATAAATCAGGGAATTTGGGAAGAAGCAAAGCGAAAAAAAGATTTTTCAATAGTAAAAGAAAATTTAGAGAAGATTTTTGACTATAACAAAAAATTTGGAAATTACAGAAGAAAAACTGAAAAAAGCATCTATGATGTATTGTTAAATGATTATGAAAGAGGAATGGATAGTCAAAAATTAGATCTGTTTTTTGCTGAGCTAAAAAAAGAACTAGTTCCTCTTTTAAAAAAAATCCAAGAGAAAAGAAGTAAAAAAAGTAACAAACTAGAAGTAGAAATTGATAAAAATACACAATTTGAATTTGCAAAATATTTAGCTGAATATTTAGGATTTGATTTTGAAAGAGGAATTTTAGATATAAGTGAGCATCCTTTTACTTTAAATTTGAATAAAAATGATGTGAGAATAACGACAAAAAATATAAAAAACCTCCCTTTTTCAACAATATTTTCTACAATTCATGAAGTAGGGCATGCAATTTATGAGCAGCAAATAGGTGATGAACTTGTTGATACCTTACTTTGTAGTGGAGGAAGCATGGGACTTCACGAATCTCAATCAAGATTTTTTGAGAATATTTTAGGTAGAAGTGAAGAATTTTGGATGGCTATCTATGAAAAAGCAAAAGAATTTTATCCTTTTTTGAGAAATATTGAGTTTTCAGAATTTCATAGAGAAATAAATACTGTTAATACAGGGCTTATAAGAGTTGAGGCGGATGAACTTACTTATTCTCTTCATATAATGCTTAGGTATGAGTTGGAAAAATTGATTTTTGCAGATGAATTAAGAATAGATGACTTACCAAAAATCTGGTCAGAAAAAATGGAAAAATATTTGGGTGTAAAACCAGAGAATGATTCAGAGGGGCTTATGCAGGATGTTCACTGGTATGCAGGACTTATAGGATACTTTCCATCATATGCAATAGGTAATGCTTATTCTGCACAAATTTATAATGTTATGAAGAAAGATATAGATGTGGCACAAGCTTTAAAAAAAGGAGAAATTTATAAAATTAGAAAATGGTTGGAAGAAAAAATCCATAGGTTTGGAAAATTGAAAGAAACAGAGACTTTAATTAAAGAGCTTACAGGTGAAGAGCTGAATGCAAAGTACTATGTTGATTATTTAAAAGAAAAATATACAAAATTATATAATTTAGGTTAAAATTAAAAGGACTGTTGTAAATTAGATTTTTAAAAGTTTTGCTAAGTAGCTTAAATATTTTAAGAACTTAGGAAAGCTAATACTTATGAAATCTTTAAAATACAGCAGTCTTTTTTCTTGACAGAAATAAAAAGAGGATATATAATATAAAAAATTATTAGCCATTATATTGAAAGAGTGCTAAAAATAAATTATATAGAGAAGGAGTTTAGATATGAAAAAAGAATCAAGAGTTTTTCGCGCAGAAACTAAGGAATTACTGAACTTAATGATACATTCAATTTATACAAATAAGGAAATTTTTTTAAGAGAACTTATCTCAAATGCAAATGATGCAATAGACAAGCTAAAATTTAAAGCTTTGACAGAAACAGACATATTGGATGGTGATGATAATTTCAGAATAGAAATATCAGTTGATAAGGAAGCTAGAACTGTTACCATATTTGATAATGGAATTGGAATGACTTTCGATGAGGTTGATGATAATATAGGAACTATAGCTAAATCAGGATCAAAAATATTTAAAGAACAACTGGAAGAGGCGAAGAAAAATGATGTGGATATAATAGGACAATTTGGAGTTGGTTTTTATTCAGGCTTTATAGTTGCTGATAAGATAGAGTTTACAACAAAATCTCCATATTCAGAAAAGGGAGTGAGGTGGAGCTCAGATGGAACTGGGGAATATGAGATTGAAGAAATAGAAAGCAAAAAAAGAGGAACAACAATTACTCTGCATTTAAAAGAGGACGAGGAATATGCAGAATTTTTGGAAGATTGGAAGATAAAGGATCTAGTAAAAAAATATTCAAATTATATAAGATATGAAATTTATTTTAAAGATGAGGTAATAAACTCTACAAAGCCGATTTGGAAAAAAGATAAAAAAGAATTAAAAGATGAGGACTATAATGAGTTTTATAAGGCTACTTTCCATGATTGGAACGATCCTTTAATGCATATTAACTTAAAAGTTCAAGGTAATATTGAATATAACTCACTTTTATTTATACCTAAAAAATTGCCATTTGATTTCTATACTAAGTCTTTTAAAAGAGGTTTACAGTTATATACAAAAAATGTGTTTATAATGGATAAATGTGAAGAGTTAATACCAGAATACTTTAGCTTTATTTCTGGTTTAGTAGATTGTGATAGCTTATCTCTTAATATTTCAAGAGAAATTTTACAACAAAATTCAGAGCTTCAAGCTATTTCAAAGAATTTAGAAAAGAAAATTATATCTGAATTTGAAAAATTACTAAAAAATGATAGAGAGAAATATATAGAGCTTTGGAAGGAATTTGGAAGAAATATAAAGGCTGGAGTGCAAGATATGTTTGGAATGAACAAGGAAAAACTTCAGGACTTATTAATATTTACTTCATCTTATGAGGATAAATATGTAACTTTAAAAGAGTACGTGGATAGAATGGGAGAAAACAAAGAAATTTTATTTGTTTCTGGTGAAAGTTTAGATATGGTTAAGTCGTTGCCAAAAATGGAAAAACTGAAAGAGCAAGGTAGAGAAGTTTTAATTTTAACAGATAAAATAGATGAATTTACACTTACAGCTATGATGAATTATGAAGGTAAAGATTTTAAATCTATAAATAGTTCAGATTTTAAATTGGATGAAAGTAAAGAAAAAGAAGAAGAAATTAAAAAAATTGCAGAAGATAATAAAACTTTAATGGAAAAAGTTAAAGATATATTAAAAGATAAGGTATCGGAAGTTGAAGTGAATAATAACATTGGAAATGGGGCTTCTTCACTTTTAGCAAAGGGACCTATAAGCTTAGAGATGGAAAAAGTTTTAGCAGATATGCCAGGAGCTGAAATGAATAAAGCAATAAAAGTTTTGGCTATAAATCCAGAACATGGACTTTTTGAAAAATTAAAATTGGCAGAAGGAACAGAGAACTTTGAAAAAATTGTAGATATACTATATAATCAAGCTTTAATTTTAGAGGGCTTTCCTATTGATAACCCTGTTCAGTTTATTAAAAACTTAAATACTTTAATTAAATAAAATTTTTTATTAAAAAGGCTAGTCATATTTGACCAGCCTTGATTTTTATTTTTAGAAATTAAATTTATAACCAACTGATAATCTAATAGTTTTATTATCCCATTTAGAACTATCTCCATCTTGCCATTTTAATTTAGCTTTAGTATAGACATAAGAAAGTTCAGTTAAAAAATTATTGTATTCGACACCAACACTAAGTCCAGTATAAAGACCATTAGTTGCTTTAGAAAGATCAATATCATAAGAAACTTTCGATTTTCCATCGTATTCATTCTCATTATTAAGTTTATTAAAAGAATAACCTAAATCAAATTTAATATAAGGATTAAAAATACCAGTATTAAAATTGTATTTAGCTGTTAAATAAAGGGGGATAGAATTATAAGAAGGCATTCTTCCTGATATTCTTCTAGCTGGAGTAAAAAAATCGTCATAGTATGAAAAATTTTTCCCTTTTCTTGTTATATATCCAATACCAACACCAAATTCAGTATTTGGAGCAACAACAGTAGTTCCCTCTAGGAAGAAAGAATAGCCTGATTTAGCTTTTGTAGGTAGAGGAAGACTTGTACCATCTTCATCTTTAATTTTGCTGAATTTTGAATTTAAATCAACCCCAAATTTCCCATAGACATTAAAATCACCAGCAGCTAGAGAAGAAATAGCTGAAACAACAAATAAAGATAACAATAATTTTTTCATTTAAAAACCTCCTTAATATAAAGTAATTTTATAATATATTATAACATATTATTATAAAAATCATTATAAAAATTTAATTAAATTAAATTATTTAAATTATTTTCTACTCTCTTATAATATTTTTAATTTCTTTTAAAAAAATATCCTTGGATAAAAAATCATCTTTTATTATTTCTTTCTTCATTAAATCTGTACTTAAATATTTTTTATTATCATCAGCAAAAACAGTTACTATATTAGTATCTTTTCCTAATTTATTTTGAAGTAAAACAGCACCTATAAAGTTGGCACCAGAAGATATCCCCACTCCTAAACCAATTTTTGCTAGTTTTTGTGCCATTATAATGGCATCTCCGTCATCAACACTTACTATATCATCCAATTCATTTAGTTTAAGTAAATCTGGTATAAATTCATCAGAAATTCCTTCAATTCTATGCTTTGCTACTTTATAACCTGTGGATAAAGTTGGAGAGTTTAAAGGCTCTAGTGGACAAATTTTAGCCTTAGGAAAATTTTCTTTAACCCTTTTTCCTATACCCATTATAGTACCTCCAGTTCCTACTCCAGCAACAAAGCCATCGATTTGCAACTCTAAGCTTTCCATCTCCTTAACAATTTCAAGACCTATGCCATAGTAGTGGGCTTCGCTATTATAAATATTTGAAAATTGGCTTGGTAAGTAAGTGTTTGCATTTTTTATAGCAAAGTCTTTTGTTTTTTCAATACTTCCTAAAAATCCTCCCTCTTCCCTTGAAACAAGAATAATATCAGCTCCAAAAGAACGAATTAAGGCTTTTCTCTCTTCACTCATCCATTCAGGCATAAAGATAGTTACAGGGTGCCCCAAGATTGCTCCTATGGCACTAAAAGCAATACCAGTATTTCCACTAGTTGCTTCGACTATTGGAGAATTTTCTTTTATTTCACCATTCTCATAAGCCTTTTTTAAAGTATAAAAAGCCATTCTATCTTTTATGCTACCTGTTAAGTTATAAGTTTCATTTTTTACAAAAATTCTCCTTTCTTCCCCTTTATATTCAAATCTAATTTCTAACAAAGGAGTTTTTCCTACTAATTTTTCTAAATATTCCCACTTTTCTTTTTTCATTAACTTACCCCCTAGTTTTATTGTTTTGTTTATTATAATGCTTTAATAATAAATAATCAAATTCAAAAGTCTAATATTATTTTTAAAATTGACTTTTGAGTGTTTTTATTATAGAATTATAGAGATAAAAAATTCCTTTTAAGTGGGTCCAGAGAGGCTAACAAGGGTTATATATAAAATAATGGAAAAAATCCATCTTTTTTTGTGTATTCAACCCAAAGTAATTTACTTTGGGTTTTCTTTATATAAAATTTTGAGGAGTTGACTATGAAAATTTTGTTAGATGAGATTGGTATGAAAAAATCAATGACAAGGATTTGTTATGAAATTATTGAAAAAAATAAGGACATAGATAAATTAGTTCTTTTAGGAATAAAAAGTAGGGGAGATATTCTAGCTGAGAGGATAAAAAATAGGATAGAAGAACTTGAAAAAATTTCTATTCCCTTAGAAACAATTGATATTACATATTATAGAGATGATATTAACAAGAAAAATTTGGATATAAAAGAACATAAATTTGAAACAGATTTAACAGATAAAGTGGTTATAATTGTTGACGATGTGCTATACACGGGAAGAACAATAAGAGCAGCACTTGATGCCATACTTAATACTGCAAGACCAGCAAAAATTCAACTGGCATGTTTAATTGATAGAGGTCATAGAGAATTACCGATAAGAGCAGATTTTATAGGAAAAAACATTCCAACATCAAGAGATGAAAAGATAGAAGTTCATCTTCAAGAATTTGATGGAGAGGAGTGTGTATTTATAATTTAGTTTAGCTAATTTTATAATTTTTGAAAAGGCTTGTTCAAAGTTAGACTTTTAAAGTTTTACTTATAATCTAAATCTTTAGAAAAATTAGAAAGGCATGAGTGTTAAACTTATGAAGTCTTTAAAATATAACAGAGCCATTAAATTTTCCTATTTAGATTGCCCAAATTTTAACCTTCTAAGTAGGAAACTATTTAGGAGGTTTTTTTATGAAAAATTTATTTTCAATGAATGATTTGAATGATGAGGAGATATTAATTCTTATAAAAAGAGCAATTGAGTTGAAAAAAGGAGGAAAACCCAAGAAAAGGGAAGATTTATTTGTATCAAATTTATTTTTTGAAAATTCAACAAGAACTAAAAAAAGTTTTGAAATAGCAGAAAGAAAGCTAGGAATGAATCTAATAAACTTTGAAACAGAGAGTTCATCTATTCAAAAGGGAGAAAGTTTATATGATACATGCAAAACTTTAGAAATGATAGGTATAGATATTTTAGTTATAAGACATTCAAAAAATGAGTATTATAAGGATTTAGAGGCTTTAAAAATTCCTATAATAAATGGGGGTGATGGAAGTGGTGAACATCCCTCGCAATGTTTGCTAGATTTAATGACTATTTATGAAGAGTTTGGGAAGTTTGAAAATTTAGAAATAATAATAGCAGGAGATATAAAAAACTCAAGAGTTGCCAGAAGTAATAAAAAAGCACTGACAAGATTGGGGGCGAAAGTCAGGTTTGTAGCACCTGATATATGGAAAGATAAAGAATTAGGAAATTTTGTGGAGCTAGATGATGTGATAGAAGAGCTAGATGTCTGCATGCTTTTAAGAGTACAGCATGAAAGACATAGGCAAGAGGATAAAAAAATATTTTTTAAGGAAGATTATCACAAAAAATATGCTTTGACTGAGGAAAGATATAAAAAATTAAAAGACAAAGCTATAATAATGCATCCAGCTCCTGTAAATAGAGATGTGGAAATTGCTGATATTTTAGTTGAAAGCGAAAAATCGCGTATTTTTGAACAGATGAAAAATGGAATGTTTATAAGGCAGGCCATACTTGAATATATAATAGAAAAGAATAATTTATAGGAGGAGAAATGTTATTAAAAAATTGTAAAATTTTAAAAGACGGAAAATTGATTGAAAGCGATATCCTAATTAAAGACAGAAAAATAGAAAAGATAGAAAAAAATATAAAATGTGATGGAGAAGCAATAGATGTGAAGGGAAGATTTGTAACAGCAGGTTTTATAGATGTTCATGTGCATTGGAGAGAACCTGGATTTTCACAAAAAGAAACTATTTATACAGCCTCGAGAGCAGCGGCAAGAGGAGGGTTTACAACGGTTATGACCATGCCTAATTTAAATCCTGTACCAGATTCAGCTGAAACTTTAAGAAAACAACTTGATATTATAAATATGGACTCGTGTATAAGAGCTATACCTTATGGTGCTATAACAAAGGAAGAATATGGAAAAGAGCTTTCTGATATGGAAGCTATTGCTGAGAATGTTTTTGCATTTACAGATGATGGAAGAGGGGTTCAAAGTGCAAATATAATGTATGAGGCAATGCTAAAGGCAGCTAAGTTAGGAAAGCCTATTGTAGCTCATTGTGAGGATAATTCTCTTATAAGGGGAGGAGGAATGCATGAAGGAAAAAGGAGTGCTGAATTAGGTTTAGCAGGAATTCCTTCAATATGTGAATCAGTTCAAGTTGCAAGAGATATTCTTTTAGCTGAAGCAGCGAACTGTCATTATCATGTTTGTCATATATCTGCTAAGGAGTCTGTAAGAGCAGTTAGAGAAGCTAAAAAAAATGGAATAAAAGTAAGCTGTGAGGTCACACCACATCATCTACTTAGCTGTGATGAGGATATACTGGAAGACAATGGAATGTGGAAAATGAATCCTCCTTTAAGAGGGAGAGAAGACAGAGATGCAATAATAGCAGGAATTTTAGATGGAACTATAGATATAATTGCAACAGACCATGCACCTCATACTCAGGCTGAAAAAGAGAGAGGAATAGCTAAATCTTCATTTGGTATAGTTGGTTCAGAAACTGCGTTTTCACAGCTTTATACTAAATTTGTAAAAACAGATATTTTTTCTTTAGAATTACTTGTTAAATTAATGAATGAAAATGTGGCACAGCTTTTTAATTTACCTTATGGTAAATTGAAAGAGGGTGCTTTAGCCGATTTAGTTGTAATAGATTTAGAAAAAGAAATGATAATAGATACAGAAAAATTTTTAAGTAAGGGAAAAAACACACCTTATGCTGGGAAAAAAGTAAATGGGATTCCAGTTTTAACAATTTGCGATGGAAAAATTGTATATCTTGATAAAGATGAAATAAAAGGAAAAAATTAAAATATACGGGAGATGACTATGTGTAATAAAAAATTAGTTTTAGAAGATGGAACAGAGTATACTGGCTTTGCCTTCGGTGCTGATGGAAATGTAGAGGGAGAAATAGTTTTGAACACTGCTATGTCAGGTTATCAGAGAACTTTAACGGATGAAAATTATGAAGGGAAAATAGTTTTGTTTACTTACCCCTTGATAGGTAATTCGGGAGTTAATTCTAAAGACTTTAAGAATATGAAAAGAACTTTAAAAGGAATGATAATAAAAGAGTTGTGTGAAAAACCATCAAACTTCAGTGCAGAATATAATTTAGATGAAGTTTTAAAAGAAATGGGAATAGTTGGGATCTGTGGAATAGACACAAGAAGTTTGACAAAAAAAATTAGGGCTGAGGAAAAAGTAAAAGTTTCTATAATGGATATATAAGGAGTAAAAGAAATGGGAAAGAGAAGAGATATAAAGACGATATTAGTTATAGGGTCTGGTCCGATTATTATTGGACAGGCTGCAGAATTTGACTATGCTGGAACTCAAGCTTGCTTATCTTTAAAGGAGGAGGGTTATAAAGTAATACTTGTAAATTCTAATCCAGCTACAATAATGACTGATAAGGAAATTGCAGACAAAATATATATGGAACCTTTGAACTTAGAATTTTTAACAAAGATAATAAGAAAGGAAAAACCAGATGCACTTCTTCCAACACTAGGAGGACAAATAGGGTTAAATTTAGCTGTAGCTTTACATGAAAGTGGAGTTTTAGATGAAAGTGGAGTTGAAATTTTAGCCACTAAGCTGCATTCAATAAAGCAAGCTGAGGATAGAGAATTATTTAGAAATTTGATGAATGAACTAAATGAACCTGTTCCTGAATCTGATATAGTTCATAGTTTAGAGGAAGCTGAAAATTTTGTGAAAACAATAGGTTATCCTGTTATAGTTAGACCTGCTTTTACAATGGGGGGTACAGGTGGAGGAATTTGTAACAGTGATGAGGAACTAAGAGAGATTGTAAACAATGGTCTTAATTATTCTCCTGTAAGACAATGCTTAATAGAGAGATCTATAGCTGGCTATAAAGAAATAGAATATGAGGTTATGAGAGATAGCTCAGATAATGCAATCGTAGTATGTAATATGGAAAATGTAGATCCCGTTGGAATACACACAGGTGATTCAATAGTTGTAGCTCCAACTCAAACTCTTACAGAGGAAGAAACTACTTTGCTTAGAAATGTTTCTTTGAGAATTATAAGGGCATTGAAGATAGAGGGAGGTTGTAATGTACAGATAGCATTAGACCCAAACTCATTAAATTATTATATTATAGAAGTAAATCCAAGAGTTTCTCGTTCATCAGCTCTGGCTTCGAAAGCCACAGGCTTTCCGATAGCAAGAATAGCAGCAAAAATTGCAGTAGGCTTAAATTTTGATGAGATTAAAAATCCTATTACAAATCTTCCTTGCTCTATATCCGAGCCAACAGTTGACTATATAGTGAGTAAGGTTGCGAGATTTCCATTTGACAAATTTGGAGATGGAGATAGATATTTAGGTACTCAAATGAAAGCAACAGGTGAAGTTATGGCGATAGGAAGAACTTTTGAAGAGTCTATATTGAAAGCTATAAGATCACTTGAATATGGAGTTCATCATTTAGGTCTGCCAAACGGGGAGGAATTTTCTTTAGAAAAAATAATAAAAAGAATAAAAATGGCAGGAGATGAAAGATTATTTTTTATAGGTGAAGCACTTAGAAGGAATGTATCTATTGAAGAGATACACGAGTATACAAAAATTGATTTATTTTTCTTAAATAAATTTAAGCATATAATTGAGTTGGAACATATATTAAAAGAAAATAAAGAAAATATAGAATTATTAAAGAAGGCTAAAACTTTTGGTTTTTCTGATAAGATAATTGCTCATAGATGGGGGATGAAGGAGAGAGAAGTTTTTGATCTCAGACAGAAGAATGATATAAAACCAGTGTTTAAAATGGTTGATACTTGTGCTGGAAAATTTGAAGCTAACGCTCCTTATTTCTATTCAACTTATGAAATAGAAAATGAATCTGTGAGATTTAATAATGAAAAAATAGTAGTTTTAGGTTCAGGTCCAATAAGAATAGGACAAGGGGTTGAATTTGATTATGCAACTGTGCATGCAATTATGGCTATAAAGAAAATGGGGTATGAAGCCATAATAATTAATAATAATCCAGAAACTGTTTCAACGGATTTTTCAATATCTGATAAATTATATTTTGAGCCGTTGACAGAGGAAGATGTAATGGCAATTATAGATTTTGAAAAACCACTGGGAGTTGTAGTACAGTTTGGAGGACAGACAGCTATAAACCTAGCTGAGAAAATTTCCTCTCATGGGGTAAAAATTTTAGGAAGCTCTCTTGAATCTATAGATACTGCTGAAAATAGAGATAGATTTGAGCATTTATTATCAGAATTAAGAATTCCACAGCCTTTAGGAAAGACAGCGTTTAATGTAGAGGGAGCTTTAAAAAATGCAAATGATATAGGCTATCCAGTTTTAGTCAGACCTTCATATGTTTTAGGAGGTAGGGCTATGGAAATAGTTTATAATGATGAAGATTTAAAAAAGTATATGAAGAATGCTGTAAATGTAAATCCAGAACATCCAGTTTTAATTGATAGATATCTAGTAGGAAAAGAAATTGAAGTTGATGCTATCTGTGATGGTGAACATACATTCATACCAGGGATAATGGAACATATTGAAAGAGCAGGAGTACACAGTGGAGATTCAATAGCTATATATCCACCGCAAAGTTTGAGTCAGATTGAAATAGATAAAATCATAAATTATACAAAAAAATTGGCAATAGGTCTTAAAGTTAAAGGGCTTATAAATATACAGTATGTGGTAACCAAAGATGAAGTTTATGTATTAGAGGTAAATCCGAGAGCTTCAAGAACTATACCATTTATGAGCAAGATAACAGGAATTCCAGTTGCAAACATTGCAATGCAATGTATATTAGGAAAAAAATTAAAAGATTTGGGCTATGAAAAGGATTTAGCAGATTTAGCAGAAATGATTTCAGTTAAAGTTCCAGTATTTAGTTTTCAAAAATTGAAAAATGTTGACACAACTTTAGGTCCTGAAATGAAGTCTACAGGAGAGGTAATAGGGACAGATAGAAGTCTAGCAAAGGCGTTATATAAAGGACTTACGGCTGCAGGAATAAAAATTAAAGATTACGGTAGAATATTGTTTACTATAGATGATAAGAATAAAGCTGCAGCTTTAGAACTTGGGAAAGCATTCTCTGATATTGGCTTTTCAATTTTAGCTACAGAAGGAACAGGAAAATATTTTGAAGAACATGGCTTAAAAGTTAAAAAAATTGGTAAAATAGATAAGTCTGAATATAGTGTTTTAGATGCAATACAAAATGGAGATGTTGATATAGTTATCAATACTACTACTAAAGGTAAATCAAGTGAAAAAGACGGTTTTAAAATTAGAAGAAAGGCAACAGAAAATGGAATAATAAGTTTTACATCTCTTGATACTGCAAATGCACTGTTAAAGGTAATTGAAGCAATGTCTTTTAGAGTGCAAGCACTGTAGTATAGGATAGGAATTAAGTATATAAGGAAATGGGAGAAATTTTATGAGAATGGAAGATTGTATCGTTGAGGAAAACATACAGATAGCAAAAGATATATATAAAATGAGAATTAGGGGGAATTTTGTAAAGGAATGTAGAACTCCTGGGCAATTTATAAATATCAGGATAGGAGATGGGAAAGAACATATATTAAGAAGACCTATTTCAATCTCCGAAATAGATAGGACAAATAATTTAGTAACTATAGTATATAGAATAGTAGGAGAGGGAACAAAATTTCTAGCTAATATAAAAAAAGGAAATGAAATAGATATAATGGGACCTTTAGGTAGAGGTTTTGATATTTTTTCATTAAAAAAAGAACAAACAGCGCTTTTAATAGGTGGAGGGATAGGCATTCCACCACTATATGAATTGGCAAAACAGTTTAATCAGAAGGGAGTAAAAACAATTCATCTATTGGGTTTTAATACAAAGGAAGAAATTTTTTATGAAGAGGAATTTTCTAAATTAGGAAAAACTTATATTTCAACAGTTGATGGCAGCTATGGTATAAAAGGTTTCATAACTGATACTATAAAGAAACTTCAAGAAGAAAACTCTTTGAATTTTGATAAGTACTATAGTTGTGGACCAGGCTTAATGTTGAAAGCTTTGATAGATAGACTTGGAGAAGATGGTTATGTTTCACTTGAAAATAGAATGGCCTGTGGAATAGGAGCTTGTTACGCCTGTGTATGTAAAAAGAAAAACAAAATAAGAGCTTCTATCAACAATAAAAAAGTAGATTACACAAGAGTATGTTATGACGGACCAGTTTATTTAGCCAGTGATGTTGAGATTTAATAATAGGGGTATGAAATGAGTGAGAGATTAAGAGTACAAATTCCAGGTCTAGATTTAAAAAATCCAATTATGCCAGCATCTGGTTGTTTTGCATTCGGTATAGAATATGCCCAAATTTATGATATTTCGAAGTTGGGTGCAATAATGATAAAGGCAGCAACAAAAGAAGCAAGGTTTGGGAATCCAACTCCAAGAGTAACAGAAACGGCAAGTGGGATGTTAAATGCTATAGGTCTACAAAATCCTGGAGTGGATGAAATAATAGAGAATCAATTAAAACAATTAGAGAAATATGATGTTCCAATAATTGCAAATGTTGCTGGCAGTGATATTGATGACTATATTTATGTGGCCGATAAAATTTCTAAGGTAGTTAATGTAAAAGCTTTAGAACTTAATATATCCTGCCCCAATGTAAAATGTGGAGGCATACAATTTGGTACAGATCCAAGTGTAGCAAAAGATTTAACTGAAAAAGTAAAAGCGGTTTCATCAGTACCAGTCTATGTTAAACTATCTCCCAATGTAGCAGATATAGTTACTATGGCTCATGCTGTTGAAAAGGGTGGAGCAGATGGGCTTACAATGATAAATACTTTAGTAGGTATGGCTCTTGATAGAAAAACTGGAAAACCAATAATAGCTAATATAACAGGAGGATTATCAGGCCCTGCTATAAAGCCTGTGGCAATCAGAATGGTTTATCAAGTTGCACAAGCAGTTAATATTCCAATAATTGGTATGGGTGGAATTATGGATGAATGGGATGTAATAGACTTTATTTCGGCAGGGGCAAGTGCTGTTGCAATAGGAACTGCTAATTTTACAGATCCTTTAGTTTGTCCTAAAATAATAGATAAATTGGAGTTGGCATTGGATGAATTAAAAGCTAGACATATTTTAGATTTAAAAGGAAGAGCTTTTAGATAAAAATATAAGGAGGAATATGAAGAAGGAAGTAATAATAGCTTTAGATTTTTCAACATTGGAAAAGACATTGGAATTTTTAGATAAATTTAAAGAGGAAAAATTATTTGTAAAAGTTGGAATGGAGCTATATCTACAAAATGGTCCAATAGTAATAGATGAGATAAAAAAAAGAGGTCACAAAATATTTCTGGATTTAAAATTGCATGACATCCCAAATACTGTTTACTCGGCTGTAAAAGGCTTAGCAAAACTTAATATTGATATACTTACTGTTCATGCTGCTGGAGGTTCTGAAATGTTAAAAGGGGCTAAAAGAGCCATAATAGAAGCAGGAGTAAAAACAAAAATTATTGCTATTACTCAACTCACTTCAACAAGTGAAGAGGATATGAGAAAAGAGCAAAATATTCAAACAAGTATAGAAAAATCTGTCTTAAATTATACAAGGCTTGCAAAAGAAAGTGGAGTTGATGGAGTGGTATCTTCTGTTCTTGAAACAAAAAAAATTAGAGAGCAAAGTGGGGAAGATTTTATAATAATAAATCCAGGGATAAGATTAGCAGAAGATTCAAAAGGTGACCAAAAGAGAGTTGCAACGCCAATAGATGCAAATAAAAATGGAGCCAGTTATGTTGTTGTGGGTAGGTCGATAACTGGAAATGCAAATCCAGAAGAAAGATATAAGCTTATAAAAACTATGTTTGAAATGGGGGATAAATATGTTAGATAGAGAAATAATAAATTCATTATTAGAAATTAAAGCTGTAGAGTTAAGAGTTAATAAGGAAAACTGGTTTACATGGACATCGGGCATAAAATCTCCAATTTACTGTGACAATAGACTTATAATGTCATATCCTAAAATTAGAAGGCAGGTAGCAGAAGGCTTTGTAAAAAAAATTAAAAATCTATATCCTGAGGTTGAATATATTGTTGGAACTGCAACTGCGGGTATTCCTCATGCTGCTTGGATAAGTGATATTATGAATTTACCTATGCTCTATGTTAGGAGCTCTGCGAAAGAACATGGAAAGACTAATCAGATTGAAGGAAAGATAGAGAAGGGGAGGAAAGTTGTGGTAATTGAGGATTTAATTTCTACTGGGAAATCTTCCGTTATTGCAGTAAAGGCATTACAAGAAGAAGGATTTCAAGTTTTAGGTGTTATAGCTATATTTAGCTATAATTTAGAGAAGGCTAAACAAAAATTCTCTGAGGCTGAAATTCCTTTTACTACTTTGACTAATTATGATGTCTTATTGGAACTTGCTAAAGAACAAGGGGTGATAGGAGAAAATGAAAATAAGGTTTTACTACAATGGAGAAATGAATTATAAAAAATAATATAAAAGGGGTTGTTGCAAATTAGATTTTAAATTGCAGCAACTCCTTTTAAATTTAGATAAATATTAAGTATGAATGTAGTTTTCATATCAATAGAAACTTTAAAAGCTTCATCTAATGGAAACCACTTTGAAAAAAGATCTTCCCCTTCATCAAGTTTTAATTCTTTTGGAGAGATATTGTCAGATTTTAATCTTATTATATATAGAAAAAGTTTTTCTGTTGTATAACCTGGAGATACATAAAAACCATTTTTAGAATCATAGATTATTTCATAATCCTCTTTTTCAAAACCTGTTTCCTCTCTTACTTCTCTATAAAGAGTTTCAATAGGTTTTTCATCTCCATCAATAAGACCAGCGGGAATTTCAAAGAGATTGGTCTTTGCTCCAGGTCTATACTGATTAACAAGTAGAGTTTTTGTCTCAGATTTATTTAATATAAGTGTTGCAATAGCATTAGATTTCTCCAAGTATTCAAAATTAAAATTTGCTTTTGGGTTTTTTTTAAGAGCAATTTTAAGAAATTTTAGCTCAGGTATTTTTAATATTCTCATCTATTTTCTTCCTTATTCCTTTCTTTTATAGCTTTTTGTACATCTTTTAAGAAGAGCATGTGTTTTCTTTGAAGATTAATTTTTCTGGTATTGTTATTATCCGAAATCATATTAAAAATAGGAAGTAAGAATCCAGCAACTATCCCAGCAGAAAAACCATTGTTATATAAATTTAAGCCTCCATGAACCAAACCTATATTTTGAACAACAGCTAGATGTAACCAACCAGCAACTATTCCAGCAATAGGACCAAAAACCCCAGCAATGGGAGCAAGTGCAGTTCCAAACAAACCTGATATAGCTAAAGTGAAAGAACTGACATTTGTTCCAAATTTTCCAAGGAGGATTCCAAGAAGTATAGGTATGGTATTTAAGATATTTTTTCCATTTGCAGCAAAACCAACAAGAGTAAAAAGTCCAGCTAAAACAGGGCCATTAAATGTCTGCTCTGTCATAACAACAAAAATAATTCCAACGAAACCACAGATACCCATATTTATAAAAGAAAGTCCATAGCCATATTTTGAAGTAAAGTCAGCTTTGTAACCACTATCTTGAATTAAATCTAGATATCCTCTAAAAGAGTTATCATTTATAAAAAATCCAATGATAATAAGAGAAAGAAAAACTGAGGCACATATTATTATTAAGGCAGTATCATATTCTGTAGAAATCAAATTTTGCCTGGCAATTTCAAAATTATACATTTTTAAGACAGCGATAATAACAGCACCTAATATTCCAGCAGTAAAGCCTAAATTATAAAGATCGAAACCTTCATGGAAATCATAGAAACTTTTAGCCAGAGGAACTATAGTAAAACCTATAAGAACTCCTATTAATATAGCATTGATAAAGGACGCTTCATTGGTTATACTATTTTCATTAAAAGCAACTGCACTTACAAAAGGAGCTAGGGCACTAGAAAATGAAATTGTAGTTAGGCAATCTGAAAAATTAGTTGAAGAGTATATACTGTAGAGTATACCTCCTAAATAAAAGGGCAGTATATTTAAAATATTTTTTCCAAAAAAAGAAAAACCAAAAACAGTAAAAAAAGAGGCAATAACTATTCCGTTAATCTTGATTTTAAATATTTTTACAAGAAAAAGATTAAAGAAAAAAATTAAAAAAGCATTTAAAAATGCAGCACCTATTCCACCAACCAAAATGAAGTCAGTTACAAGAATTGCTGGAGAAGTTATTATTTTAAAAAGTCCAAGAAAAACATTTTCTCTTTCATATATAATATAGATTGAAAATGAAACTAATATTATTGTAGCCAAAAAAAAGGTCAAAATTTCTATATTTTTAATTCTTTTAGCAAATTTATCCATATATCACTCCATAGATTAGATTTTTAAAATAATTATACATTATTATTGAAAGTATAGCAATAAAATGATGGAAGGATAGACAAGTATTTAAAAATTTAGTATTATATAAAACAAGGAGAAAATTATGGCATATGAAGTTTATATATTGCGTTGTGAAGGAAATAATATTTATACTGGTATAGCTAAGGATGCTTCTGAAAGATTTGAAAAGCACAGGAAAGGCTTAGGAGCAAAATATACAAGAATGTATAAACCTGTAAAAATAGAGCTAGTTTTTTCTTGTGGAGATAGATCTGAAGCATCTAAGGTGGAGAAATTTATTAAGTCAAAAAGTAAAAGAGAAAAGGAACTATACATAGAGCAGCCAACTTTTTTGGAAGAAAGTATTTTAAAATCAATTAAAATTAAAATTTTACAAAAAAATTTTTAAAAAAGTAAAAAAGTATTTGACAATATTCTCTAGCTATGGTATTATAACTAATGTCCTAAGGGATATAACAATAAAAATGCCTGGATGGCGGAATAGGTAGACGCACAGGACTTAAAATCCTGTGGTACTTAGTACCGTGCCGGTTCGATTCCGGCTCTAGGCACCATTTATATCGCGGGGTAGAGCAGTCTGGTAGCTCGTCGGGCTCATAACCCGAAGGTCGTAAGTTCAAATCTTGCCCCCGCCACCAAAAATAAATATTATGAATTATGCGGGAATAGCTCAGTTGGTAGAGCGTCAGCCTTCCAAGCTGAATGTCGCGAGTTCGAACCTCGTTTCCCGCTCCATTTATTTTTAAGCGTCATTAGCTCAGTAGGTAGAGCACACGACTTTTAATCGTGTTGTCACAAGTTCAAATCTTGTATGACGCACCATCTATATGTGTCTGTAGCTCAGCTGGATAGAGCAACGCCCTTCTAAGGCGTGGGTCAGGGGTTCGAATCCCTTCAGACACGCCACTTGTGGATCTATAGCTCAGTTTGGTCAGAGCACTCGGCTCATAACCGAGTGGTCGTTGGTTCAAGTCCAACTAGATCCACCATTTTTTTTAAATGCCCCGTTCGTTCAGTGGTTAGGACATCAGATTTTCACTCTGGAAACAGGGGTTCGATTCCCCTACGGGGTACCACTTTGGAAGGCTATCCTAATTGGTAAGGAACCGGTCTTGAAAACCGGCGTCGTAAGACTTTAGAGTTCGAGTCTCTAGCCTTCCGCCATTTAAAATAAAAGCCCAGATAGCTCAGTCGGTAGAGCAGGGGACTGAAAATCCCCGTGTCGGTGGTTCGATTCCGCCTCTGGGCACCATTTTAAATAATGGTCGCATAGCTCAGTTGGGAGAGCACCTGCCTTACAAGCAGGGGGTCATAGGTTCAAGTCCTATTGCGACCACCATAAAAAATTCTGGGGGTGTAGCTCAGTTGGTTAGAGCGCCTGCCTGTCACGCAGGAGGTCGCGAGTTCGAGCCTCGTCACTCCCGCCATTATAAAGATTAGAAGGCAGCTTAGGCTGTTTTTTTTGACTCTGTGCCAAATGGTGTTGATGAAAAAATCAAATAAATTTTTATGTAGTTCCAGAAAAATAAAATCTGGAACTATTTTTTTGTTAAAGATTAGCGCATGTTAATTTTCTTATATTTAAGGTGAAAATAGTTTGGAAATATGGATGTATAACTTAATTATATTAAAATACCACATTTTAAAAATAAAATGTGGCACTTTCTTCTTCATATTTTTTTATTTTACTGAGGCTTAACAACAATATTAACTATTTTATTTGGTACAACAATAAGCTTGACAATACTCATATTTTCAAGATGTTTTTGAACATTTGAAAGTTCAAGGGCAGTTCTTTCTATCTTTTCTTTAGAACTATCCTTAGCTATTTCAAAGCTTCCTCTCATTTTTCCATTTACTTGGACTGCAATTGTTACGTCATCAGTAGATAAGAATTTTTCATCATAATTAGGCCAAGCTTCGTTAAACAGAAAAGATTTTTCTCCCAATAACTCCCATAATTCATCACAAAAATGTGGAGTGAATGGTGAAAGCATTAAAATTATTTTTTTAAGAACAAAGCCTAATATTTTAGGAGCTTCTTCACTTACAGACGGATTATTTATATATGCTTGGACATCATTTATAAGCTCCATACAAGCCGCAATAGAAGTATTGAAGTGATAGTTTGCTTCAATAGAATCTGTCATTTTTTTAATAGTTTGATTGAGTTTTATAATTAAATTTCTGTCTTCCTTTGAAATTTTATTATACTCTATCTCAGCTTCATTTATTTTATCAGAATTTTCAAGGACAAGACGCCAGACTCTTGTTAAGAATCTATAAGCACCAGCTAAACCATTTTCATTCCACTCCAATTCTTTTTCAGGTGGTGCAGCGAACATTATAAATAATCTAGCAGAATCTACACCATATTTTTGGATAATTTCTTCTGGATCTACTCCATTATTTTTTGATTTAGACATTTTTTCAATTTTAATAGTTAATTCTTCACCAGTTTTAGAAAAGGCTTTATCAGCTTTTAATTCAACTTCATTAGGGCTTAGATATTTATTTTCTTTTTCAGAATAGTAAGAAGGCCCTAAAACCATACCTTGAGTTAAAAGTCTTTTAAAAGGTTCATTGGAAGAGAGCATAGATAAATCTCTTAAAACTTTATGGAAAAATCTTGCATAAAGTAAGTGCATAACAGCATGCTCAACACCGCCTATATATTGATTAATAGGAGTCCATTTATCTACAATTTCCTTTGAGAAAGCTTCTTTAAAATTTCTAGGATCACAGTATCTTAAAAAATACCAAGATGAGTCAACAAATGTATCCATAGTATCAGTGTCTCTTTTTGCAGGACCTCCACAACAAGGACAGATAGCATTTTTAAAATTTTCAGATGTTTCAAGTGGATTTCCATTTCCTGAAAATTCTATATCGTTTGGTAATAAAACTGGTAAGTTTTCATCTTTTTCAAGAACTGTACCACACTTTTCACAATGTAATGCAGGAATAGGAGTTCCCCAATATCTTTGTCTTGAAATTCCCCAATCCTTTAGCCTGTATTTAGTTGTTTTTTTACCTATACCCCTTTCTTCAACATAGGCATTCATTTTTTCTATAGCTTCTTTAGGAGATAAACCATTTATAAGCTCTGAATTTATTAATTTTCCATTGTAAGAAAAGCTATCCTCTCCTTCAGAAGTTTCGATTACTTTAATAATAGGAAGATTATATTTTTTTGCAAAAGCATTATCTCTTTCATCATGAGCAGGAACTCCCATGACAGCTCCTGTGCCATAGTTCATCAGTACATAGTCAGCTATCCAAAGAGGTAAAATTTCTTTAGAAATAGGATTTTCAACTTTCCAGCCAGTATCAACACCAAATTTTTCTTTGCCCTCAGCTGTTCTTTCTATCATATTAGTGTTTTTCATAGCTTGAATTTTATCATTAAGGGCAGGATTAGTTTGAAGTATTTTATCCACAATAGGATGTTCAGGAGCCACAACAAGGTAAGAAGCTCCATAGATAGTATCAATTCTTGTTGTAAAAACTGACAGAAGCTCTTGAGTTTCAAGGACTTTAAAGGATAATTCAGTTCCAAAAGATTTTCCTATCCAGTTTTTTTGCATGGTTAGAACTTTTTCAGGCCAGCCATCTTTTAGCTCTTTGTGCCCTTCCAATAGCTCATCAGCATAATCAGTTATCTTAAAAAACCATTGTTCTAGCTCTTTTTGGATAACATCAGTTTTTGAATGTCGCCAGCATTTTCCATTTTCAACTTGCTCATTAGCAAGAACAGTTTGACAATCAGGGCACCAGTTGACAAGCGATTTTTTCTTATAAACTAAGCCTCTTTCATACATTTTCTTAAATAGCCATTGATTCCATTTGTAGTATTCAGGTAAGTAACTTGCAATCTCTCTCTCCCAGTCATAAGAAAACCCCATAAGTTTCAGCTGCCTTTTCATATTCTTTATATTAGATTTAGTCCAAATTGCAGGGTGAATAGAGTTTTGTATAGCTGCATTTTCAGCTGGAAGACCAAAAGAGTCCCAACCCATAGGTTGCAAAACATTAAAACCTTTCATTTTTTTGTATCTTGATATAACATCTCCTATTGTATAGTTCCTAGCATGTCCTACATGCAATTTTCCAGATGGATAGGGTAACATAGATAAAACATAGTAATTTTCTTTTCCTAGAACTTCATTTTCAGTTTTAAAAATATTACCCTTTTCCCATTTTTCTTGCCATTTTTTTTCAATTTCCTTAAAATTATATTCTCTCAATTTCTCCACCTCTATAAATTATTCAAATTATATTTTTTCATCCATGATTCAGATTTTTTTTTAATTCTTTGTATAGCATTATCAATGGATTTTGTTGCAGTCTTAAGTTGTTTTGCAATTTCTTTATATGTATAGCCTCTGATTAGGTATTCAAAAACTTGTTTTTCTAAATTACTAAAATTTTTTTCAGTGTATTCTTTAAAATTTTGTAATTTTTCTTTATTAAAAAAAATATTTTCAGGTGATATATCAAATGAGAAAAAATTATCATCTAAATTATCATCTTTTTTATTGTAATTATTAAAATTTAAAATAGCCTCATTAAGAGGATAGTTTTTTTGACTATTTGCTGTTTTTATGGCTGAAAAAATTTGTCTCTTCACACATAGATTCGCGAAGGTTTTAAAAGAAGATTTTTGAGGCATATAGGCTTTTATTGCTTTAAATAGTCCTAACAGACCTTCTTGAACCAAATCTTCAGTTTCAGCACCTACCAAGAAAAATTTTTTTGCATTTGTAGAAACAAGAGGGAAATATATTTTGATGATTTCATCCATAGATTCATCATCACCATTTTGTGCTTTAATAATCAAATTATCTATATCCATCTAGAACCTCTTAGCTATTGGTAAAACGAGAAAGTAAAATTCCAGCAGCAACAGAAACATTTAAGGAGTTAATTTTGCCATGCATAGGAATTTTTATAAGTTTGTCACAATGCTCTCTGACTTTTTTTCTAATTCCATTGCCTTCATTTCCCAAGACCAAAGCAATTTTATCAGGGTAAGATTCCAAGTTGTAATTCAGTGTAGCCTCACCAGCAGCACCATAAACCCAGTATCCCATTTTTTTAAGTTTGTTTATTGTATCTGATAGATTTGTTACTTTTGTAATAGCTACATATTCAATTGCTCCAGTAGAAGTCTTCACAACAGTTTCGTTTATTCTAACTGAATTTCTTTCTGGGATTATTATGAGGTCCACCTTAAAAGCTTCAGCACTTCTTATTATTGCACCAAAATTTCTGGGGTCTTGAATCTCATCTAGAATTAAAATGATAGATTTATCTTTTCGAGTTAATTCATCAAAAACGACTTGCTGTTCTAAGTAATAATCATGCTTACTTACATAGACAGCAACACCTTGGGAGTTTTCTATTTTTTTACCAGTATAGAAGATTTTTATATTTCTTTTAGAAGCAAGTTCTTTAATTTTTCTTGTAGTTTCTTCTTTTAAACCTTTATATAGCTCAAGTTTTTCAATATTTTTTTCTTTATTTAGAAGAGCCTCTGTCACGGCATTTACTCCAATTATTCTTTCCATACTTCTCCTTTATGCTTCAACTTTAATTCTTTCAATATCAGCACCTAGAGCTTTAAATTTTTCTTCAAAATTTTCATAACCTCTATCTACATGGTAAATTCTATTAACTATACTCTGACCTTTAGCTTTTAAAGCAGCTAAAATAAGTGAAGCTCCAGCTCTTAGATCGCTTGCCATAACCTCAGCAGATGAGAAATTATCAACTCCCGTAATACTTGCAGAGGAAGAGTCAATTTCAATTTTTGCTCCCATTCTATTTAATTCAGGAACATGCATAAATCTATTTTCAAAAATGGTTTCTTTAATTTCACTTACTCCTTCAACTAGGCACATAAGAGTCATTATTGGAGATTGCAAATCTGTTGGAAAACCTGGATGAGGCATGGTAGTTATTTTTGTAGGTTTAAGCTCAGATAACTTAGATAAAACTTTTAATTTATTATCTTTAATTTCAAATTTTACACCCATCTCTTCTAATTTTAAAATAAAGCTTAAAAGATGTTCTTTCACAATACCACTTATAGTAATAGAACCATCAAAAAGTATTGCAGCAATGATGTAAGTACCAGCGACTATTCTATCAGGAATAATTGAATATTCACAGGCATTTAATTTTTCTACACCTTCGATTTCGATTCTGCTTGTTCCACCACCTTTGATTTTTGCTCCCATTTTTATTAAAAAATTACAGAGATCTTCAATTTCTGGTTCTTTTGCTGCGTTTTCTAAAATTGTTAGGCCTTTAGCTTTAACAGCAGCCATGACTATATTTTCTGTGGCACCAACGCTAGGAAAATCCAAAATTATTGTAGAACCTGTTAAACCATTTTCAGCAGAAGCCTTAACATAACCATGTTCAATATTGATTTTTGCTCCTAAAGCTTCGAAGCCTTTTAAGTGTAAATCAACTGGACGAGCTCCAATTGCACACCCCCCTGGTAAAGCAACTTTTGCTTCATTACTTATTGCAAGCATTCCTCCCATAACTAAAAATGAAGCTCTCATTTTTTTCACTAGATCATAACTTGCTTCAATACTTGTTAGACCGTTATTTATAATTTTATAAGAATTATCACCTAATTTCTCTATTTTCAGTCCCAAACTCTCCAGAAGCATGATAAGAGTTTTTATATCTCTGAGATTAGGAACATTATGCAGGATGTAAGTTCCTTTTTCAATTAAAGTCGCTATCATAATAGGAAGTGTAGAATTTTTAGAACCATCTACAGCTAAATTTCCTGTAAGTTTTTTTCCACCTATAATTTTAAATGCTTCAACCATTTATAAAAATCACTCCTAAAAATTTATATTCTATTGATTATAACATAATTTAATAATAATAGTCTATAAATTTTATTTTAAAATAAATAGAATTTTTAAGTATTTCGGAAGAATAAAATTCATTTAGGTACTTATAAAAAATAGCTTTACAAAATTTTAAAATATTGTATATTAATAGAAAATAATAAAATAGGATTAAGAGAGGTGAAAGGCATGGGAAAAAATGAGAAAAAAGTAGATATAGTTGTAGCTGTTTTTAATAATGAGTCTTTGATAAATGATATTTTTGAAAATTTAAAGAAAGAACTTTTAGAATTTATTTTTATGGAAGATGTGAGTACCTTTAAGAAAGCTATATTTATTCAAGGTATATTTTCATATGCAAATTTGATTTTAAGTGCAAATCAAACCTTATCAGAAGAAGATAAAAATAAGAAAATGATAGAGTTAATAAACATAAGTAAGATGTTAAATGAAACATCAAATGAGGACTTAACAAAGTTTATGAGCTAAAATAAAAAATAATGTAAAGAAAAAATACTTGACAAAATAAAATACATAGACTATAATTAGTGGGTGATATTTATGAACTTAGAAGAATTTGTTACAATTGCTAGTCTTTTAGATATATACTCAGAACTTTTGAGTGGAAAACAAAAAGAATATATGATAGAGCATTTTGAAAAAGATCTTTCTCTTTCTGAAATAGCGAAAAGTAAAGATGTCAGTCGTCAAGCAGTTCATGATAATATCAAAAGAGGAGTAGTAATTTTAAATGACTATGAAGCAAAATTAGGTATATATAAAAAGAAACTGGAATTGAAAGAAGAGCTTTTAAAATTAAAAGCTGACTTCGTCATTGAGAGATTGGATAAAATAATAGATGAGATAATCTAATAGAGGGAGTTTATGTTAGAAAATTTAGGAAATAGATTTCAGGAAATCTTTAAAAAAGTCCGTGGACATGGAAGATTAAGTGAAGATAATATAAAAGAAGCTTTAAGAGAAGTTAAGATGTCTCTTTTAGAAGCAGATGTAAACTATAAAGTTGTTAAAGATTTTACTAATAAAATAAGTGAAAAGGCTATAGGTACAGAAGTTATAAGAGGCATAAATCCAGCTCAACAATTTATAAAATTAGTAAATGATGAGTTGGTAGAACTTTTAGGTGGGTCAAGCTCAAGGCTTACAAAGGGTATTAAAAAACCAACAGTTATTATGATGGTAGGCTTACAGGGAGCTGGAAAAACAACCTTTGTTGGAAAAATTGCCAAATATTTGAAAAAGCAAAATGAAAAAATTCTTCTTGTTGCAGCAGATGTCTATAGACCAGCTGCTATAAAACAACTTCAGGTTCTTGCTGGGCAGGTAGGAGTTGAGGTTTATTCTGAGGAAGAGAATAAAGATGTAGTTGGTATTGCAACAAGGGCTATAGAAAAGGGAAGAGAAACTAATGTTGACTATATTCTAGTTGATACAGCAGGAAGGCTTCATATTGATGAGTCGCTTATGGAGGAATTAAAAGAACTAAAAAGAGCTATAAAACCCCAAGAAATATTACTTGTAGTAGATGCTATGATAGGGCAAGATGCTGTAAACTTAGCAAAGTCTTTTAATGAAAATTTAAGTGTTGATGGGATTATACTTACTAAATTAGATGGAGATACTCGTGGTGGAGCAGCTCTATCTATAAAAGCTGTTGTAGGGAAACCAATTAAATTTATAGGAATTGGCGAAAAATTAGATGACATAGAATTATTTCATCCAGATAGGTTAGTATCTAGAATATTAGGGATGGGAGATGTAGTTTCTTTAGTTGAAAAAGCTCAAGAAGCAATAGATCAAGACGAGGCTAAAAGTTTAGAAGAAAAAATAAGAAGTCAAAAATTTGATTTAGAAGATTTCTTAAAACAACTTCAAACAATAAAAAAGTTGGGCTCATTGGGGAGCATTCTAAAGATGATACCAGGAATGGGACAAATTGGAGATTTGGCTCCAGCTGAAAAAGAGATGAAAAAGGTTGAGTGCATAATTCAGTCTATGACAAAGGAAGAACGAAAAAAGCCAGAACTTTTAAAGGCAAGTAGAAAGCAAAGAATAGCTAAGGGTAGTGGAACAGATGTTGCTGATGTGAATAGGCTTTTAAAGCAATTTGAACAAATGAAGTCTATGATGAAGATGTTCAGTGGGGGAAAACTACCAAATTTTGGTTCTATTATGGGAAGTAGAGGGAAATTTCCCTTTTAAAAATATATATTAAAATAAAAATTTATAAATAAAAAGGAGATGTGAAATAATGTTAAAATTAAGACTTACTAGATTAGGGGATAAAAAGAGACCTTCTTATAGAATTGTAGCTATGGAAGCTTTATCAAAGAGAGATGGTGGAGCTGTAGCTTATTTAGGAAATTATTTTCCTTTGGAAGATTCTAAGGTAATTTTAAAGGAAGAAGAAATTTTAAAATTCTTACAAAATGGAGCACAACCAACAAGAACAGTTAAATCTATTCTAACTAAAGCTGGAATTTGGGAAAAATTTGAAGCTAGTAAAAAGAAATAAGAAATTTATTTCTCTGTTTAAGATTAATTTATCTAAAATACTGCTGTGAAGTATAAAAATTTCAGGGCAGTATTTTTTTAGTATATAAAAAACATAAGATTAATATATTTTTTAAATTTTTATATGAGCAAGTAAATAAAAATAGAAAAATTAATGAGAAGATTTTTTTTAAAATAAGTATTTTTATAAGCTTATATAATTTTATAAAAAAATATATTGACTTTTAAAATAATATAAGTTAAAAATATCTATATAAAAAGTATTTTGGAGGATCTATGTTACATTATTTAAAAGTTGGTGGACCAATATTATGGATATTATGTGTTATCTCTATATTAACGCTTTCAGTGATAATTGAAAGGATAGTATTTTTCTCAAGAAATGAAAGAGGAATAGGGAAAGATTTTAAAATTGAAATAAATAAATTGATTTTAGAAAATAAAATAGAGGAAGCTATAAAATTATGCAAAAGCAAGAAAAGTTGTGTAGCTAGCTCAATTGAAAGATTTCTAATAAGTTCTAAAAGGGATTTGGAGGTCCAAGATTATGAAAATATAATAAAGGAAATCATAATAGAAGAGACAGCTCCATTTGAATCAAAACTTAATTGTTTAGCAAGTGTAATAGGTATAGCACCTATGCTTGGGCTTTTAGGAACTGTAACAGGTATGATTAAAGCTTTTACAAACATATCAAAGTTTGGCTCTGGAGATGCTACTATAGTAGCAGATGGAATAGCAGAAGCACTTTTAACGACTGCATTTGGTCTTATAATAGCTATTCCAACAATAGTGGTATACAATTATTTGAATAGAAGGTTAGAGAAGGCTGAAAATGAAATAGATAAAATATCTACAACTATAATTAATATTTTTAGGAGATAATTATGGGAAAGTATAGAAAAAAAAGAGCTTCTGTTCAACCTGATTTAACTCCTTTAATAGATGTTGTTTTTTTATTAATAATATTTTTTATGGTGACAACAACTTTTAATAACTTTGGTTCAATTCAGGTTGATCTACCGAGCTCCACAATTCAAAAAACAGATAAAAATAAGAGTATAGAGATCATAATTGATAAACAAGGGACTTACCATATCTCAGATAATGGAAAAATTTATGCAGTAGAATTTGAAAAATTGGATGAACACTTGAAAAGTGTAAAAGAAGCTACAATTTCGGCTGACAAAGACTTAAGATATCAAACAATTATGAATTTAATAACAAAAATAAAAGAAAATGATGTTGAAAATTTAGGTTTAAATTTTTATGAGTAGGGGTAATCTATGAAGAAATATATTCTAATTTCTTTAATTTTTCATCTGAGTTTTCTCTTGATTTTTAAAATGAACAATAGATTGGGAGATGAAAAATTAAATAAGGTGGTTCCTATAACTTTTGTAGCTACCAAAACTTCACCTAATCCTGGTTCACCTATCGTTGCACCAAAGGAAATTGAAAAAAAAGAAGAAGTTAAACCTAAAAAAGAAGAAAAAAAGAAGGAAAAGAAAGTAGAAAA
>NZ_JAUMYY010000053.1 GCF_030528405.1 Fusobacterium sp. | reverse complement strand
GTCACTTAAATCCTTTTCATAAGCTATAGCTGTAGAATCTGATATGTTTTTTTTTAAATATAAATCCTCTAAAAATTTTTCTATCAATTTAGAATAACCTTCCATAATTAATCCTCATTTAACATTTTATATGCAATTTCAAGGGCTGCTGTCTCAGTATTTTCACCAACCATCATTCTTGCTATTTCCTTCACTCTCTCATCATTTCCTAACTTTCTGACTCTACTTATAGTCTTATTATCTTTTATATATTTTTCAATAAAATATTGTTGACTTGCTTTAGCTGCTATAACTGGGGAATGAGTAATAGATATTATTTGAGTACTCATACCTATTTCTTTTAATTTAAGTGCGATTTTTCTTACAGTTTCTCCTCCAACACCAGTATCTATTTCATCAAAAATTAAAATAGGAATATTATCTACCTTTGAAAAAATAACTTTAAGTGCTAACATAATACGACTCACTTCTCCACCAGAAGCAATTTTAGAAAGTGCTTTAAGACTCTGCCCTAAATTTGTTGATATAAAAAATTCTACTTCATCAAAACCTTCATTTGATATTTTATTTTCTTTTTTTATATCAATTTTTAAAAGTGCATTTTCCATATTTAGAAATTTTAATTCTCTAAGTAATTCCTCTTCAATTATTAAAGCAATTTCTTTCCTTTTTCTATGTAAAATATTAGCAAGGTTATCATAATTACTCTTACATTTATTTAATACAAACTCTAAATCTTTAATTTCAAAATCACTTTTTTCATAAAGTGAAAGTTTCTTTTTTAACTCTTCCCTATATACTATAAGTTCAGAAATATCTCTTTTATATTTCTCCTTAATTCTCTTTAAGCTATTTATCCTTGAGGTTACTTTTTCTAAATTTACATCATCGATGCCAGAAATATTAGCTCCTAAATCTTCAAGACTATCAGTGCAATCTTCTAAATCATAGTAAATATTTTCTAATTTTTTAGCTACTTCTCCATATTTCTTATCATATTTATCTAAATATTCTAAATTTCTTTTAGCTTCTGTTAAAGTATAAAGAGTTGAGTTTTCTTCATTTTTTAAATAGTCTAGAGCATCAAAAAGCTTTTCTCTTATTTTTTCAGCATTAAATGCTTTTTTATATTCTTTTTCTAATATTTCTTCTTCGCCTGAAATAAGCTTCAATTTTTCAATTTCTTGTAACTGATATTCATAAAATTCTTTTTTTTCTAAAATTTCTTTTTTATTCCTTAAAATTAAATTTATTCTCTCTTGAATATTTTTATATTCTTTAACTAAATTCTCTATTTTTTCTTTAATTTCTCTATCTTCTTTAGTTAAAAAACTATCTAAAAGTTTGATATGATTCGCTTTATTAAGGAGCATTTGATGAGAATGTTGTCCCACTATATCAACTAAATTAGACATTATATTTTTTAAATCATTTGTAGATACTCTTACATTGTTAACAAAAGTTTTAGCCTTTCCTGCCGAACTTAAATGCCTTCTAACTATAACTTCATTATTTTCTGTGCTTATTCCAAGTACTTCAAGATTTTTAGCTTGTTCATCATTTATTTCAAAGACACCTTGAGCAAGTAAACCTTCTTCTCCTTCTCTTATCATATCAATAGTTGCCTTTTCACCAATTAATAGATTTATTCCACTTAAAATTATAGATTTTCCTGCTCCTGTTTCTCCAGTCAGTACTGCAAATCCCTTTTCAAAATCTAAATCTAATTCATCAATAATAGCTAAATTTTCAATTTTAAGCTCTTTTAACATAAGTTTTCTCCCCATTTTAATTTTTCACGCAGTACTTCATAATAATTTCTTTTTTTAGGAATAACAAGTTTTAATTTTTCTTTTGAATATTTTATTTCTATAATATCTTTACTGTTTATTTTATGATGAATATTTCCATCAATTGTTATATATGCCTGTTCACTTGGTAAAGATAAGTTAAGTTTTATATTTAAATCACCAGATAAAATAAGTGGTCTTGTATTTAAATTATGTGGTGCTATAGGAGTTATTAAAAATAATTTTAACTCTGGAGTAACAACAGGACCCCCTGCTGAAAGAGAATAGGCTGTTGAACCTGTAGGAGTAGATAAAATTACTCCATCTCCTTTAAATTCCCCCAAAAATTTGTCTTCAACAAAAATTTCAGAACTTACTATATTTCTTTTTATGTTATCTTTAGTCAAATATACTTCATTCAATGCTTCATAAGTTTTTTTTCCAATTTTCACTTCTAAAAAATATCTTTCTTCTATGCAGATATCATCATTCAAAATATTATCTAAAATTTCCTTGTATAAATCTTTCCTAACTTCAGTTATAAAACCAAGGGTTCCTGCATTAATAGCTACTATTTTAGCTTCTTTATTCTTTAACTTTTGAAAAGCCCTTAAAAGTGTCCCATCACCACCAATTACAATAACATAATCTGCCTTTAGTAATTGCTTTAAAGGAATTGTCTTTATTCCCTTATTTTCTAAATATTTTTTTACATCTTCAAGTATCTTGATAGCACTCTCTTTTTGGTCGTTGTGAATAATACAAATATTTTTCATAAATTTTCTCTCCATAGATATTTATTTATATTATTTTATCACACATTTCTTATATTAAAAAATAAAAAGACTGTTGTATTTTAAAATTTCACAAGTTTTATTTAGTAGTATAAATATAATACTTCAATATCTTTGAAAACATTGCTTTGAAAGATATTAAAATTATATGGATATCAATACAAAACTTTAAAAACTAAATTTACAACAGCCTTTAAATTTCTTAAAATGTCGGTAAAGGATCTATAGGTTTCAAATTTACTCTCAATTCATAGTATAAATTTGGTTCCTTATCACTTGAAAGCCCTAAAGCACCTATTGATTGACCCGCAGTAACTTTAGAGTTCACAGAAACTTTTGTAGCAATTAGATTTCCATAGACAGCTATTATGTTATTTCCATAATCTATCATAATTACTCTTCCTAAACCTTGAAACTTATCTGCATAAATTACTTCACCTGCTTTTGCAGCTACAACATTGGCTCCAACCTTGGCTTTAATTTCAATACCATTGCTTTCAACAACCCCAGCTTTTTTTTCATTGAAATACACAACTATTTTACCTTCAACAGGTTTTTTTGTTTTTCCTATTTTTTTATATGCTTCAACATTTGTAATGCTAGATTTAGGTTTTGTAGGACTAGTTGTGCTTTTTCCACTGCTTTTTTCTTTTTTCTTTCTTGCCTCCTCTTGTTTTCTAATATTTTCTTTTATTATTCTTTCTATTTCTTTAGAAATTCTTTGCTTTTCTTTTTGAAGTTTACTAATACTTGTTTGATGATCTTTTTTCTCAATATTTAATTTTTGAATTAATTTTTTATGTTCTTCTTTCTTTAAATCACTTTTCTTTAAATTTGCAGCTAATTCATTTCTCAAATTATCTAATTTTTTCTTGTCTATTTCTATTTTTTCCTTGACTTCTTTTATACTGCCTGTAACTTTTTCAATATGTTCCATTCTTTGCAAATCACCGTGTAAAACTTCTCTATAATTTTTCTTTAAGAGCAACTTAGCTTCTAATTCTTTTGAATGAACTTTTGCATATTTATCCCATGCTATTATTTTAGCAATATATTCTAATTCTTTTTTATCGTGTTCTCGAATAGATATCTCTAGATTTTTTTCTCCATAATCTATATTTTTCTTTACAATTTCAATCTCTAACTCAATTTCTTTTCTTTCTAACTCAATTTTTTTTATTTCTGCTTCTAATTCTTTTATAGACTTTTCCAATTTCGAGGTTTCTGTATTTATATTTTTTATACGAGTATTCTTCTTATTAATTTCTGCGTCAATATTTTTAATTTTTTTATTCATTTCATTTATAGTTTTATCAGAATAAATTTGCGTAGTAGAAAATATAAAGAGAAAAAGAAATATAACTGATTTTCTCATTCTTCTCCTCCATCAATTTTTAAAATATTTGCAGGTAATATCCAAACAATAAAGTTTAAAAATAAAATTGCCGCTATATGAAATAAAAAAATTTGCCATAGAGATAACATTGTATGATTAAAATAATTTGTGAAGATATACTTTCTAAAATATGCATATATATTAAAAAATGTTAAAGTTCCTACTATTGTAGCTGAAGAAAAGCTTAAAAGATTTCTAATTTTAGCAGTTCTAATTGTAGTATGAAAATCTTTTCCAGTATTTACTGAGTTTAAAAATTCTATGCCTATATTTAAATTAAATAAAATTATTGAAATTATAGCAAGTAGAAATGCCACTACAGCACTAGAAATCTGAATTATAGAAAATACTAAACCTTTTTCTATTTCCTTTTCAAAAAATTCGTTTTCTTTATAAACTTCTTTAATTTCTTTTTTAGATTCTAGTTCTTCCTGGATTTTATCAGCTAAACTTATATCTTTTAAATAGACTATCATTGAATCAAACAAAGGATTTGTTGATTCAGGTATAGATATATTCAAATCATTTTGTAAAAGAGAAAAACTTATTTTTTTATCCATAAATCTAACAGCAGAAACTCCTTTTAATGTCAATATATGAGTTTCTATTTGATTTTTATCTTCTTCATTTAGGTTATGCTGTAAGTCTACTATTATAAAAGGGTTAAAAAGAGATTCATCTGCTACTTTTTTAAAATTTAACGTCAATGATATAAAAAGATTAAGTAATAAAACTATAATAAGAGTCCCAATAAATATTCTATTTTTTAACCTATTGATATAAGGAATATCTTTAATATCATAACCAAATATTTTATTCATAAAATTACCTCTCATTTTAAAATTTTCTTCTGTTTATTTTAACATAGATTTTCAAATTAAAATAGTTTTTTAGCTGTAAAAATTTTACTAATAAAAAATTTTTCATAAAAGATAGCTTAAAATTTTAACAAATCACTTTTTATAAAAATATTGAAAATAAAAATAAAAAATATATTTTTAAAGAATACTGTATACAATAGTAAAAAAATAAACAATTTTTACTTAGAAAAAGATTAATTTTTGACCTAAATAAATTTTGAATTTAAAATAAATTGAAAAGAAATTTAAATCATAGTAAACTTATGTTAAGTAATTCTGAATAAGATTTACAGAAAATACAAAATACATATATATAAATAATAATATAATTTAAAAACATAGTTGAAAGGTGGTAACAAATGGAAGCTTGGAGAAGTTTTAATGCGGGTGAGTGGCAAAATAGTATTGATGTAAGTAATTTTATAAAATTAAATTACACTGAATATACTGGTGATGAATCTTTCTTAGAAGGTCCAACTGAAAATACTTTAAAGTTATGGGATATTTTAAGTGGAATGTTAAAAATTGAAAGACAAAAAGGAATTTACGATGCTGAAACTAAAATTCCTTCAAAAATTGATGCTTATGGTGCAGGTTACATAAGTAAAGATTTAGAAACAATAGTAGGATTACAAACAGATGCTCCTTTAAAGAGAGCTATATTTCCAAATGGTGGATTAAGAATGGTTCAAAATTCATTAGAGGCATTTGGCTATAAATTAGATCCACAAACTGAAGAAATTTATACAAAATATAGAAAAAGCCATAATTCAGGTGTTTTTTCTGCATATACACCAACTATAAAAGCTGCAAGAAGTACAGGAGTTATTACTGGTCTACCTGATGCATATGGTAGAGGAAGAATAATAGGTGATTATAGAAGAGTTGCTCTTTATGGAGTAGATAAATTAATAGCAGAAAGAAAAAAAGAATTTGATGCTTATGATCCTGAAGAAATGACAGAAGATGTAATAAGAAATAGAGAAGAAATGTTTGAGCAATTAGAAGCTTTAAAGGCATTAAAAAGAATGGCTGCGGCTTATGGTTTTGATATTTCAAGACCAGCTGAAACTGCTCAAGAAGCTATTCAATGGACTTATTTTGCTTATTTAGGAGCAATTAAAGATCAAAATGGTGCGGCTATGAGTTTAGGGAAAACTGCTGGATTTTTAGATATATATATTGAAAGGGATTTAAAAGAAGGCAGAATAACAGAAAGAGATGCTCAAGAATTTATAGACCATTTTGTTATGAAACTTAGAATAGTAAGATTTTTAAGAACTCCAGAATATGATCAACTATTCTCAGGAGATCCAGTATGGGTTACTGAATCAATAGGTGGAATGACTAATGATGGAAAATCTTGGATTACAAAAAATGCATTTAGATATTTAAATACACTTTACAATTTAGGAACTGCTCCTGAACCAAATTTAACAATTTTATGGAGTGAAAAATTACCAGAAAATTGGAAAAAATTCTGTTCTAAAGTTTCCATAGACACTTCTTCTTTACAATATGAAAATGATGATATTATGAGACCACAATTTGGTGAAGACTATGGAATAGCATGTTGTGTTTCTCCTATGGCAATAGGAAAACAAATGCAATTTTTTGGAGCAAGAGCAAATCTTCCTAAAGCATTGCTTTATGCCATAAATGGTGGTAAAGATGAATTAAAAAAAGTTCAAGTTACTCCAGAAGGACAATTTGAAAAAATTACTGGTGAATATTTAGACTTTGATGAAGTATGGGAAAAATATGATAAGATGTTAACTTGGTTAGCTTCGACTTATGTAAAAGCTTTGAATATTATTCACTATATGCATGATAAATATTCTTATGAAGCTTTAGAAATGGCACTACACTCTTTAGATATTAAAAGAACCGAAGCTTGTGGTATAGCAGGTCTTTCAATTGTTGCTGACTCACTTGCAGCAATAAAATACGGAAAAGTAAGAGTAATAAGAGATGAAGATGGAGATGCTGTTGATTATGTTGTTGAACAACCTTATGTACCTTTTGGAAATAATGATGATAGAACAGATGAATTAGCCGTTAAAGTGGTAAGAACATTTATGAACAAAATCAGATCACACAAAATGTACAGAGATGCTGAGCCAACACAATCAGTTTTAACAATAACTTCAAACGTTGTTTATGGAAAGAAAACAGGAAACACTCCTGATGGAAGAAGAGCTGGAGAACCATTTGGACCAGGTGCAAATCCAATGCATGGAAGAGATACTAGAGGTGCAGTTGCTTCACTAGCTTCAGTTGCTAAATTACCATTTGAAGATGCGAATGATGGAATTTCTTATACATTTGCTATCACTCCTGAAACTTTAGGAAAAACTGACGATGAAAAGAAAAATAACTTAGTTGGTTTATTAGATGGATATTTTAAACAATCTGGTCATCATTTAAATGTAAATGTTTTTGGAAGAGAATTACTAGAAGACGCTATGGTTCGTCCAGAAAATTACCCTCAATTAACAATTAGAGTATCTGGATATGCGGTTAACTTTATAAAATTAACTAAAGAACAACAATTAGATGTTATAAATAGAACTATTAGTAATAAAATGTAATAAATTAATAAAATAGGGCTATTGCAAATTGGATTTATTTAAACTTTTATGCTTAAATATAAAAGTTATCTAATCTTTAAAATGCAGTAGCCCTCTTAACTTATAAAAAATAAATTTTATAATATTAAACTATATTGGAGAAAGAGATGAAAGGTTATATTAATTCATTTGAATCATTTGGAACAAAAGATGGTCCAGGTATAAGATTTGTAGTTTTTCTACAAGGTTGTCCCTTAAGATGTTTATACTGTCACAATGTTGATACTTGGGATTTAAGAGGAAAAAATTATATTGAAACTCCTGAAGAAGTTATGAAAGAATTATATAAAGTTAAAGGCTTTCTAACAGGAGGAATAACTGTTTCTGGTGGTGAACCACTTTTACAGGCAAGTTTTGTAACAGAACTTTTTAAACTATGTAAAGCTGAAGGAATCCATACAGCTCTTGATACATCAGGCTATATTTTTGATGAACATACTAAAGAAGTTTTAGAATATACGGATTTAGTTTTACTTGATATTAAACATATTGATAAGAAAATGTATAAAGAACTTACATCTGTTGATTTAGAACCCACTTTAAAATTTTTAGAATATTTACAAGAAATAAATAAACCTACTTGGCTTAGATATGTTTTAGTTCCAGGTTATACAGATGATAACAAAGATTTAGATAATTGGGCTAAATTTGTTTCTAAATTTGATGTAGTAAAAAGGGTTGATATACTTCCATTCCATCAAATGGCTTTCTATAAATGGGAAAAAACTAATAGAGAATATAAACTAAAAGATACACCAACGCCAACAAAAGAAGAAATTAAAAAAGCAGAAGATATATTTGAAAAATATAATCTTCCACTTTATGAAGCAAGAGATTAAACTTCAAGTTTTTAACTTGAAGTTTTTTTAATTCCTAAGGAAATTATAAAATGAATTTCAAGTCTTCATTTCTGAAA
>NZ_JAUMYY010000052.1 GCF_030528405.1 Fusobacterium sp. | reverse complement strand
TCTATATGTAGATTTTTACTTTTTTCTCTATCAACTACTATATTAGAATATGACAGATTAAAAATACAGAAAAGAATTATTCCTATTAACTTTTTCATAAAATTTCCTCCTTATTAAATTTTAAATCTTTTTTTTGATTATCATAAAATACTTTTTCTATTTTTTCTTTTAAAACAAAAAGAGATATATTAGCACTAAATAAACTGGACTTCTCTAAATTAAGTCCAACTCTAGTTGTAATATATCCCTTCTCAATAGATTTATTTTTTAAGTCTTTAATTAAGGAATAAACATTTAGATTTTTTCCTATATATTTTTTTAAAAATCGATTTATTTGAAATTTTTTTAAAACAATATTACTTTGATTATCTCTTCTTTTCTCTATTTCAAACAAGTCATCCACATAAGAAAAAATCATAAAAGTAAAAAAACAAAACAATACTTTCTTAAACACAATAAACCTTCTCCTTTATTAGTTCTATTAAGTTAATATTACTAAATTTCAGATTCATTGTCAATCATTTTCCTAATTATATGAATCTTTTTTACAAAAAATATATTGTATGATAATAAGCTCAAATAAAATAAAAGTAATATAAAAAAAGTTAAATAACTTAATATTTTCACTTAGAATAGTTAGAATTGGAAATTTAATAAACATAAAAATCAATATTTCTAGTGGAAAAAAAATAACTAAAAATTTCCCTGAAAAGAATATTTGAGTATCTTTTACTTTAAATAAATTAACAAAAAGCAAAATATAAGTTATTTTTATAGTTTTTTCTAAAGATATATTAAGTATGTGACTGAAGATAAAAAATATTAAAATATAGATAATACCTAAAATAATTAAAAAATTCCTATAAAAAAATTTTTTTATCTTCATTTTTTCCTCCACTTTTTTATTATTATAACATAAAAACTGTACTCTAATTAATCAAAATTTAGAGTACAGTCAATATAATTTTTATTTATAGAAACCTGTTAAATCATCTTTCATATCAATTAGAATATTTTTAATTTGAGTATAGTGATCTAAAATTATTTTATGAGTTTCACGTCCTATTCCAGATTTTTTATATCCACCAAATGGTGCATGTTCAGGAATTTGATTATAAGTATTTACCCATACTCTACCAGTTTCTATTGCTCTTGAAATATTTAATGCTCTATTGATATTAGTAGTAAATACTGCACCTCCAAGACCATAGTCACTATCATTTGCCATTTCTATGACTTCTTCATCAGTTTTAAATTTAATTACTACAGCTACAGGTCCAAAAACTTCTTCTTGAGAAATTCGACAACCATTTGCAACATTTGTAATAAGTGTTGGCTTTACGAAGCTACCTTTTTCACAGCCATTTTCTATATACTGTGTCCCTCCTGTAAGAATAATTCCACCTTCTTCTTTAGCAATTCTCACATAATCCAAAATTTTATCTACTTGTTTTTGATCAATTTGTGCTCCCATAACTGTATCAGTGTTCAAAGGATTCCCAATCTTAATATTTTCAAATTTTTTAACTAATTTAGAAATAAATATATCATATATTTTTTCTTGAACAAATATCCTAGAACCTGCACAACAAACTTGTCCTTGGTTAAATAATATTCCTAATTGTGCTCCCTCTAAAGCCTTTTCTATATTGGCATCTTCTAAAATTATATTAGCGGATTTTCCTCCCAATTCTAAAGTTGCAGGAATTAATTTTTCTGCAGCTGCAAGAGCTATATCTCTTCCTACAGCAGTAGAACCAGTAAATGCTAATTTATCTAAATTAGGATGATTTTTTAGATATTCACCAGCAGTACTACCTTTACCAGTTATCAAATTAAGTACGCCCTTTGGTAAAAGTCCATCAATTAATTCTAATAACACAATTAGACTTAGAGAAGTTGAACTAGAGGGCTTTATAACAATAGTATTTCCAGCCGCAAGTGCAGGAGCTATTTTCCAAGCAGCCATTAAGAATGGAAAATTCCAAGGAATAATTTGCCCTACAACACCTACAGGCTCTCTTAAAACTAGACTTAAAAATTTTTCATTTAAAACAGTAGCCTGTCCTTCTTCTGCTAAAATACAGCCTGCAAAATATCTAAAATGATCTGCAGCCAAAGGAATATCAACTGCTTTTGTTTCTCTTATAGGCTTACCATTATCTAAAGTTTCAACAGTCGCAAGATAATCTTTATTTTCCTCAATGATATCAGCTATTTGATTTAAAATTTTTGCTCTATCTTTTACTGTAGTTTTTTTCCAAGTTTTAAATGCGTCTTTTGCACTTCTAACAGCTAAATCAACATCTTCTTCACTGGCATCAGGAAATTGAGACAGCTCAGTTTTATCATAAGGATTATAAGTTTTTACAAAAATATTATTACTTGAATCTACCCATTCACCATTAATATACATCTTATAGGATTTCTTTAAATTATCTTTCATGGAATCACCTCTCCTAGTTTTTTTATTAATTTATCATTGAAAAGTTGACCAAATTAATATATAATTAATTATAACATAAATAGTAAACTTTGCAAGTTAAATTTAAGGAGGGCAACAATGGAAAGACTTAGTTTAGAAGAAGTAAGAAAAATAATTGATGAACTTAAAAAAAATGGCAAATATGAAGAATTTAAAGATATGCTTTTTGATGATTTTGAAGAACATAAAATTGTATATAAAATTCCTGATGATGAACTTATAGCTTTGGCTTATAAAAATAATACAACTCCCTTTAAAATGAAAGAATATTATGACTGGCAGCAAATTACTTATTTAATGGAAGAAGATGCAGGCTTTCCACAATAAAAATATTCGATTTTATAGCATATTTTTGTGCAAACAAAAGTTGAAAATCTTTATATTTAATGGTAATATTAGGGGAGTGATTTAATAAATATGACTGGAGGTTGAAAAAAAATTGGAAAAAAAAGATATAAAGATAGTTAACATCAACAAAAGTTTTGATGGAGTTCCTGTACTTAAAGATATTAATTTAGAAATTAAACAAGGAGAGTTTTTTACAATTATAGGACCATCAGGATGTGGTAAAACCACCCTTTTGAGAATGATAGCTGGATTTATATCTCCAGATAGTGGGGCTATTTATCTAGGTGATCAAGATATTATAGAACTACCTCCTAATCTTAGAAATGTCAATACTATATTCCAAAAATATGCTTTATTTCCTCATTTAAATGTATATGAAAATGTTGCTTTTTCACTTAGGATAAAAAAAATTGATGAAGCTACTATAGATAAGGAAGTAAAAAAATATTTAAAACTTGTTGGACTAGAAGAACACAGTAAAAAAATGCCAAATCAACTTTCAGGGGGACAACAACAAAGAGTTTCTATTGCAAGGGCACTTATTAATAAACCTGGAGTTCTCCTTTTAGATGAACCTCTTTCTGCACTAGATGCAAAATTAAGGCAAAATTTATTAATAGAACTTGATCTTATTCATGATGAAGTAGGAATAACATTTATTTTTATAACTCATGATCAACAAGAAGCACTATCTATTTCTGATAGAATAGCAGTTATGAACAAAGGAGAAATTTTACAAGTTGGTACTCCAGCTGAGGTATATGAAGCTCCTGCTAATCCTTTTGTAGCTGATTTTCTAGGAGAAAATAATTTTTTTAGTGGTGAAGTTATAGAAATAATAGATGAAGAACTTGCTAAAATTTCTATTAAAGGACTTGGAGAAATTACAATTGAACAAGATAGAGAAGTTAAGATTGGAGATAGAGTTAATATCTCATTGAGACCTGAAAAAATCAGACTATCAAAGAAAAAATTGAAAAATAAAAAAAATACTGTCAATTCATTTGAAGTTTATGTAGATGAATATATATACTCAGGTTTTCAAAGTAAATACTATGTTCATTTAAAAGATAATGAAAATTTAAAATTTAAAATTTTCTTACAACATGCTGCCTTTTTTGATGACAATGATAGTGGAGCAATTTGGTGGGATGAGGAAGCCTATATATCTTGGGATGCTTATGATAGCTACTTAGTTGAGGTGATTCCTGATGAAAAAAAGTAATAATGGTTTCTATTATTCATTGCCTATAAATATTTGGCTAACAGTATTTTTTATGCTACCAATGTTAATAATACTTTCTTATTCCTTTTTAAAAAAAGGAACTTATGGTGGTGTAAAATTAGAACTTTCTCTAGAAACTTTTAATATTTTTATAGATAAAGTTTTTTTAACTATATTGTTAAATACAATATATATTTCAATCTTAATAACAGTCTTTACAGTACTATTGGCTATACCAGTTGCTTATTATATAGCAAGATCAAAATATAAACAGGAATTACTATTTTTAATAATAATCCCTTTTTGGACAAATTTTTTAGTTAGAATATATGCTTGGATAGCTCTTTTAGGGAATAATGGCTTTATAAATCATCTACTTATGAGCTTAAAAATAATAGATAGCCCTATAAAGATGTTATATAATGTACCTGCTGTTATATTAATATCAGTGTATACAAGTTTACCCTTTGCTATTTTGCCTCTGTATGCTGTTATAGAAAAATTTGATTTTTCTTTATTAAATGCTGCTCGGGACTTAGGAGCTACAAATTTTCAAGCCTTTATAAAGATATTTATTCCAAATATAAAATCTGGAATAATAACATCTATAATTTTTACTTTGATTCCTTCTTTGGGTTCTTATGCAGTGCCTAAACTAGTTGGAGGAACTAATTCTTTGATGCTAGGAAATGTAATAGCTCAACATCTTACAATAACTAGAAACTGGCCTTTAGCATCTACAATTTCAGGTGCTTTAATAGTTTTAACTAGCCTTGTAGTATGGTTATTTATAAAATATGAAAAGAATGGTACAAAAGTGGGTGATATTAATGTCAACTAAATTAGATAAAAGAAGAACCTCTTTTGTAATGTTTGTTTTAACTATATTGTTTTTTTATATACCTTTATTAATTCTTATTATTTACTCTTTTAATGAAGGTAAGGGAATGGTATGGAAGGGATTCTCTCTAAAATGGTATAGAGAACTTTTTACTCATTCGGATAATATATGGAAGGCCTTTAAATATAGTATAATAATTGCCATTCTATCTTCATCGGTTTCGACGCTTATGGGAACTTTTGGTGCTATAGCATTAAAATGGTATGACTTTAAAGCTAAAAACTATTTAAAAAATTTATCAGTTTTACCACTTGTAGTTCCAGATATTATAATAGGAGTTTCTCTTCTTATAATGTTTGCAACAATTAAATTTAAACTTAGTATAACTACAATATTTATAGCTCATACTACTTTTAATATACCATATGTTTTATTTATAATTTTATCAAGGCTTGATGAATTTGATTATTCAGTAGTAGAAGCAGCAAGTGATTTAGGTGCAACACATAAGCAAACAATAAGTAAGGTAATTATACCTATGTTATTTCCTGCAATAATTTCTGCATTTCTAATGGCATTAACTTTATCCTTTGATGATTTTGTTATAACGTTTTTTGTTTCTGGTCCAGGTTCTTCGACTTTGCCACTTAGAATATATTCAATGATAAGACTAGGTGTATCTCCTGTAATTAATGCATTATCTGTGTTGCTAATAATTATTTCAGTTATTCTAACTCTTTCTACAAAAAAATTACAGAGAAACTTTATAAAATAATTTCAATTTATATGAATATATAGTATAATTAAAACAACTAAAGAAAAAATTCGGAGGTTAGAATGAAAAAAATATTTAAATTATTAACATTAGTTTTTGTAATCTTAATTTTTACAAATTGTACAAATTCATTAAAAAAAGTTACTGGAGTATTTAAATCAGAGACAAGCTATAATAATATTACAGCTACATTTGTAACTACACAAGGAGAAATTAGCTTTTATTTATATCCAGAAGCAGCACCTATAACAGTTGCTAATTTCATAAATTTAGCTAAGAGAGGTTTTTACGATAATACAAAATTTACTCGTGCTGTAGAGAATTTTGTTATTCAAGGTGGAGATCCAACTGGTACAGGTTACGGTGGACCTGGATATACTATTCCTGATGAAATAGTAAATTGGCTAGATTTTTATCAACAAGGAATGTTAGCAATGGCAAATGCAGGTCCTAATACTGGAGGTTCTCAATTCTTTTTTACTTATTATCCTGCTGAATGGTTAAATGGTGTTCATACAATTTTTGGTGAAGTTAAATCTGAAGCAGATTTCACAAAAGTTAAAAAATTAGAGTTGGGAGATGTAATAAAAGAGATTAAATTTTCTAAAAATGCAGATTTATTTTTATCTTTAAATAAGTATTATATAGAAGACTGGAATAGAGTATTGGATGCTAACTTCCCTAATCTTAAAAACTATCCTATAAAAGATGCAAGTACTGAAGAAGAACTTGCATATAAGGAAGAATTAGAACGTATTTATACTAGAAAAATAAATGATAAAAAGCAAAATTCTTTTGAATATCCAACTACAAAGGCTATAAGAGGAATTTTTAATAAGATAGGAAATTATACTCCTAGAGAATCTGTAATAAGTGAATAAAATATAAAAATACAGGTATAATAAGCCCTGTATTTTTTATTTTAATCATTGGTTATATCTCCTGATTGATCTAACGAAATTTCTTCTCCTCCTATATACCATTTGGGCTTTATGATAGCTATAAAAAAATCTTTAAATCTCGCTAGAATCTCTCTGCTACTTCTATACCATTGTCCCTTGTACTTTTTTTTATCAGCTGGAACAGCTAAAACATTTATATTAAAAGCTTTAGCAAGATATATTGCCCTAGCTAAATGATATTTTTGACTAACAATTACAGCAGATTCAGCATTAAAAATCTTCTTTAATCTGACCATACTTTCATAAGTGGAAAAACCTGCATGATCCATAAAAATATCTTCCGATGGAACTCCATTTTTTATTGCGTAGTTTTTCATAACCTGTACTTCGTTATAATGAACCTTTCCATGATCACCAGTCATAATAATTTTTGGTGCAACTCCTTCTTTATATAAACTTATTCCAGTTTGAAGCCTTTCTTCTAAAATATAACTTGGTCTATCTGTATATATACCAGCACCAAGAATAATGATAGCTTCAGTTTTTTTATTCTTTTCTACTAAAGATTCTTCTGAAACAATATGGGAGTAAGTTTTTACAATCATAAACATATTAATTATTCCAACAAATAATGCAATATAACAAGAATATTTTATTAAAAATTTCATTATCTTCATTTTATTTATTTCCTTTCAAAGATTTTATAGTTATATTATACAATAAAAATTTTCTTTTTTCTTTTTTTTTAAGAATATTTAATGTATACTATAATAAATTTATTCTAGTAAAAAAACTATAGAGGAAAAGGTAAGAGATATGGAAATAAAAATAAGAGAAAATATGAATGATTTAAGTATTAGCCATAGAAAAAAACGAAATAAAGAAAATAAAAAAACTATATTTGAAATATATAAATCCGAGAAAACAATTAAAGATTACCTTTTTTACTTGAAAGATTTTCTTCATTTTGTGTATGAAGGTGAAAATGAATTTGATTCTTCTGAAATTATTGAACTTATGCAAGGAATTGAAAAAGAAGATATAGATAACTATATAGTACATTTATTTGAAGATAGAAAACTTAAGAAAACATCTGTAAATAAAATTTTATCGTCGCTTAAATCTCTATATAAAGAGCTTGAAAATAAAGGTTTGAAAAATCCTATAAAATATATAAAACTTTTTAAAGTAACAAGAGATATTGAAAATGTTTTGAAACTCTCTATAGGTGATATAAAAAAAATTATCGGACTTTATAAAATTGATAGTGAAAAAAAGTATAGAAATCTGATTATACTTTATACACTATTCTATACAGGAATGAGAAGTAAAGAATTATTGACTTTAAAATTTGAACACTATTTAAAGAGAGAAGAAAATTATTTTTTTAAATTAATAGAAACTAAAAGTGGAAAAGATATTTATAAACCTATTCATCCATCTTTAGTAAAAAAATTAGAAGATTATAAAGAATTTTTAATAAGCTTATATAAAATAGAAGAGGATGCTTTAAAACATTATTTTATATTTTCCAGTCTATTTCAAGAAAATAAACAGCTTTCATACAGGGCATTGAATGAAATAATACAGGATATGGGTAAGCTTATTGGTAAAGAGATAAGTCCACATAACATTAGGCATGCTATTGCCACAGAACTTTCTTTAAATGGTGCAGATATATTAGAGATAAGAGATTTTTAGGTCATTCTGACACTAAGGTTACAGAAGTATATATAAATGCAAGAGCTATTTTAGAAAAGAAAGTTTTAGATAAAGTTCCAGAAATAAATTTAGATTAAGTCCGATATATAAATTTATAAATACCTTTTTTATAAAGTCCGATATTTTATTATATATAATTTAAT
>NZ_JAUMYY010000051.1 GCF_030528405.1 Fusobacterium sp. | reverse complement strand
GTGCATAAGTAGCTACTGATAATACAATAGCACCTATTGTAATAATTTTTTTCATCTTCTTCACTCCTCTAATAGAAAACATATTTTTTTATAAACATCGATATATTATATAACATTTTTTACATTTTTTAAATACTTTTCTGCTAAGTTTTCTCTTTTTTTATTTGTTTTTTATTTAAAAAAAATAAAGAGAATTTTAATTTTTCATCAGTAATATTTGCCATAGAACCAAAAAATGATGTCAATGAAAACTCTTTTCATCAACATCATCTTCTATATAACTAATTAAAAAGTCATCTGAATCTTATTCTTCAAATGACTTTTTTGTAAATTATCTTGCGTATTCTACAGCTCTAGTTTCTCTTAGAATTGTTACTTTTATTTGACCAGGATATTGCATAGTATCCTCTATTTTCTTTGCAACCTCTCTTGACATTATTGTTGCTTCATCATCACTTACTCTGTCAGGATTTATCACTATTCTAAGCTCTCTTCCTGCTTGGATTGCAAAAGATGATTCTACACCTTGGAAAGAATTTGCAATTTCTTCTAAGTTTTCTAATCTTTTTATATAAGCTGTTAAAGTTTCTCTTCTTGCTCCAGGTCTTGATGCAGAAACCGCATCGGCAGCCTGAACTAGTATAGCTTCAACTGTTTCAAATTCCACTTCATTGTGGTGAGCCATAACCGCATTAACAACTTCTTGTTTCTCACCAAATTTTCTTATAAATTCTCCTCCAACAATTGCATGAGATGTTTCTATTTCATTTACAAGAACTTTTCCTATATCATGAAGTAAACCACTTCTTTTTGCAAGCTCTACATCTGCGCCAATTTCAGCAGCTAGAGTTGAAGCTATTTTTGCAACTTCTATTGAGTGAGTTAAAACATTTTGCCCATAACTTGTTCTATATTTTAGCCTTCCTAAAGTTTTTATTATTTCAGGATGCATTGTCGGTATAGATAACTCTATTAAAGCTTCTTCTCCTGCAAGTACTATTTCTTTTTCAATATCTCTTTTACATTTATTGACTATTTCTTCAATCTTTCCTGGATGGATTCTTCCATCTGTAATTAATTTCTCAATAGTCATTCTTGCCACTTCTCTTTTTACTCCATCAAAACAAGATAAAACAACAGCTTCAGGAGTATCATCTATAATTACATCAACCCCTGTCAGAGCTTCTATTGTTCTTATATTCCTTCCTTCTCTACCTATTATCCTACCTTTCATTTCATCATTAGGTAGATTTATAACAGAAACTGTAGCATCTGCAACATAGTCGGCTGCTGCCTTTCCTATTGCAGTTGATAGTATCTTTTGACTTATCTTCTCTTTCTCTTCTTCTATTTTATTTTCAAACTCTCTTATTGTTATTGCCATATCATGGCTCAAATCTCCCTTAAGTTTATTCAATAAAATATCTCTTGCTTCTTCTCTAGTTAACTCACTAATCTTAGTTAATTCTTCTTCCTCTTTTCTTTTTAACACTTCTATTTCTTCTCTTTTTTCTTCCAGTTCTTCACTAATTTTTTCTAGTTCTAAACTTCTATTTTCTATTTTTTCAATTTTATTATCTAAAGTCTCTTCTTTTTTTACTATCCTTGCTTCCTTTTGAGCAATTTCATTTTTCATATTTTTAGCATCTTTTTCGGCTTCTTCTTTTATTTGATAAGCTTTTTCCTTTGCTTTTATTTCTATCTCTTTTGCTTTAGAATTAGCTTCTTTTTCAGCTTCCTCAAGTATTTCCTTAGCTTTAATTTTAGCTTTTTGAACCTCATCTTCAAGGTCATTTAACTTTTCAATTTGTCTATCAACTATAAATTTTTTATAGATAACTGAAAATATAATAGCAAATGCTAAAAGTGCTACTACTCCTACTATTAATATTAAACTCATTTCCTATTCCTTCCAGACAATAATTATTTAAAACTTTTTATAGCATCCTCTTCAGTTGCATAAATCTCAAATATTTCGTCTAATCCAATTGTTTCAAATATAGTCTTTATATGACTATTAAGATTTGCTATCTTAATATCTCCTCCTAATTCTTTGACTGTTTGTAATTTCCCTCTTAAAATTCCCATAGCCAAGCTGTTAATATGAACTAGACCTTTAAAATCAACTACATACTTAATAACATCTTTTTCTATTAATTTACTAAATGTTTCCTTTAATTTAGGAGCAACAAGGGCATCTAATTCTCCAATAATTTCTATTATTTGTACATCATCTTTCATTTTTTCTAAAATTTCAAAATTATTTCCCATAACTATACTGCCTCCCTAAGCTTTTTTTCAATTTTAAAGATAGTCCCTTTAGTTTTCTTTTCAATTTTAAAAACATCTACTAACTTTTTAACAATAAACAATCCAAATCCTCCATCTTCCTTACTGTCTTGATTTCCTTCATAACCCTTTCCATTATCTTCAACAGTTAAAAAAACAGTTTTTTCAAAAATATTTAATACTATCTTTATCTCTCCTCTATCACTGTAACCATAACCATGTTCTATAGCATTTGTTGCTAACTCATCCAGTACAGCAAGCAATTGTACCGTATCTGTTTCATTGATATTATGCCCTTTGAGATAAACTCTAACCATAGCTCTTGCAATAGTTAAATTTTCAAGGTATGAAGGAATACAAATTTTTATTTTATTTTTTGTTTTTTTCAAAAAACATCACCTTCTCTCGTTCACCTTATAAATTAACCATTTCTTGCTATGATAATCATAATTGTACATAAGTTCAAAATAAAAAGTATCCTCTCCTATATTAATTCCAAGAATTGAGAAAGGAGTATTCTCCCTTATTTTTATTTTGGACATAAATAAACTAAGCCCTATGAAATTTATTTTCTCTATCTCTTCTAATATTTTATTATTTCTTATACTTTTATCTGTATTATTTCTCAGATATTCATAATTATTTACACTTAAATTTTCTTTTATAGCTTGAGTAAAATTATTTAAGTTTTCTAACTGATTTTCTGAAAAATTATTTTGAACATTTCTATTGGAGCAAGCAACCATAAAAATTGTGAATATCAAAATCATTATTTTTTTACTCATAAATACATACTCCTATTTATAAATAATACCATATTATACCTATTTTATCAAGTGAACTTTCCTCAATAAGTCTTTTTTTATTTTTTGTGCATATATAGCATAAAATATTCTTACATTTCTTCATAAAAAGTCAATATTCTATGAATAGCTTCCTCTTCTGAAATTTTATCTAAATTTATCCATTTATAATCTTTATCAGCTTTAAACCAAGTAAATTGCCTTTTTGCATAATGTCTTGAATTTCTTTTTATTTCATATTTTGCTCTTTCAAGGCTAATTTCTTTTTTTATATATGCAATGACTTCCTTATATCCTATTATATTTAAATTATACAAATTTTCTCCATAGAGCTTATACAAGTTTCTAACCTCTTCTTCCAAACCTTGTTCAAACATTATTTCAACCCTTTTATTTATTCTTTCGTATAAATTTTCTCTATCTCTTTCCAATACAATTTTCAAAAATGAAAAGTTGTTATTTTTTACATTTTTTCTAGAGAGAACAGAAAATTTTTCTCCTGTTAGTAAGTAAACTTCAAGAGCACGCTCCAATCTTCTTCTATTACTTATATGAATCTCTCTAGCCGCTTCTTCATCATGCCTTGCTAATAAGTCATAAATAACTTGCACATCTTGTTTGGATAAACTCTCTCGTATCCTTGCATCAGCTGAAGGTAATTGAGATAAACCTTCTGTAATAGAACTTATATAAAGACCTGTACCTCCAACTAACAAAAAAGGTTTCTCTTTATTTTTATTCAGTAGCTCGCTGACTGTTTTTTCAAAATTTCCAACACTATATTTAGAATTTGGATCAACTACATCTATCAAATGATGAATTATTCCCTCTTTTTCGCTTTCAGCTATCTTAGCTGTTCCAATATTTAAACCACTATATACTTGTGCTGAGTCAGCAGATATGATATCTGCTTTTAACTTTTTAGCGAGCTCTATTGAAATTTTAGTTTTTCCAACTCCCGTTGGTCCTGCTATCACTATTCCCTTATTCAAAGTACTCAAACTCCACATCTGCAATTTTTACAGTATCTCCATCTTCCACTCCAAAATCTATAAGAGCCTCCTCCATTCCTAAATTTCTCATTATATGAAGAAAGTTTACTAGAGATTCATCATCCATACCTATTACATATTTTGCAAGAACATCGTCGACTATTCTTCCACCAACATTTATTATGCCATTATCATCCCTTGTTATTTCAAAATCTTCTTTAACTATTTTTAATTCTTTTAATACAGAGCTTATATCATTTTCTTCTTCCAAAGGCTCCCTTTCAATGCTAGCAAGCATTTCATAACTTTTATACAAAACCTCTTTTAATCCCTCATCTAAAATTACTGAAATAGGAAATACCTCTATACCTCTCTTAGCTAAATAATTTTTAAATTTTTCAAATTTTTCCATATCCCAAAGTAAATCCATCTTATTAGCTATAACAATTTGTTTTTTCCCAGCTAATTTTTCACTGAATTTTCTAAGTTCATTATTTATTTTTTCAAAGTCTTCTATACAGTCCCTGCCTTCTATTTCAGCTACATCAACTATATGATAAATCAGTTTACATCTCTCTATATGTTTTAAAAATTTATCACCTAAGCCCACTCCTTCATGTGCTCCTTCTATTAAGCCTGGAATATCAGCAATAACAAAAGACTTCCCTTCTTCCAATCTCACCACACCTAATTTAGGCTCTAAAGTTGTAAAATGATAACTTCCAACCTTGGAGTTAGCTGCAGAAACCTTATTTATAAAGCTTGATTTTCCAACAGATGGATAACCTACTAAGGCTATGTCAGCTAAAAGCTTTAATTCCAGTTTAACTTTTATTTCTGCTCCCTCCCCACCTTTTTCAGCTATCTTTGGAGTTTTTCTAACTGAGCTTTTAAAATGGACATTTCCATAGCCACCTCTTCCACCTTTTAGTAGAACTCTTTTTTCTCCTTTTTTATTTAAATCAAGTATCAACTTCCCACTAGCAAAATCTCTAACCTGTGTTCCAACTGGAACTTTTATTATCAAGTCTTCACCCTTTTTTCCATACATCTGTTTTTTTTGACCATTTTCCCCATTTTGTGCTTTAAATAGTTTTTTAAATTTAAAGTCTATCAGAGTATTTATATTGGAGTCAGCAAGAAAAACTATATCTCCTCCCTTTCCGCCATCTCCACCATCTGGTCCTCCAAATTGAACAAATTTTTCCCTTCTAAAAGCTGCTGAGCCATCTCCACCATTCCCAGCTTTGACAGTTATAACTACTTCATCTATAAACATTTATATGCTCCTCTTTTTTATTATTCTATTTTCAATTTAAAATTTTTTATTTTTCTAAAATATTTTATCCAGTATAAATTTAATCAAAATAATATTAGTTTTTATATTATACCATATTTTATTTTAAAATTTCCCCTATACTTTAATATTATTAATAATAATTATTTATTGAAAATCTCAGCTCAATCTGTTAATATCATTTTAACACTGTTTAAAAATTAAATGCTTAAAGTTCTCAAAACTAAAAAAAGCATATCAAATTTATACTTTCCTATATAGTAAAAAAATGCTAAAATAATTTCGGAGGGTGCTATGAGAAAAAAATTTTTTTATAAGAAACATTTATTCAATTTATCAGTTTTCTTACTTCTTAGTTCAACTTTAATTGCTGGAGGACTTTTGGGAAATAATATAAAACAACTTCTCAATAAAAATAATTTTAGAATTTTTAATTCAAATAATGAAAATACAAAAAATTTTTATTATCCTAATGGTAACTTAAAGTCTAAACAATTTTATACGAACAATAGAAAAACCGGAATTTGGGAATTTTACTATGAAGATGGAAAAATAAAAGCTACTGTTTCCTTTAATTCTTTCTCTGCAAATGAAGAGGCCATAATAAGAAATTACGATAAAAAAGGTGTTTTAATAAGCACAGGTAAAATAATAAACGGTGAGATGGTAGATATCTGGAAATACTACGACGAAAATGGAAAGCTAAGTCACTATTTAAATAATTCAAATGGAGAAATAATAGCTTTTGATGAAAATGAAAAGCCTATTTTAAAAATGATGCATAGCGATTTCACTAGAAGGTTAGAACAAATTCAAATGGAGATATATAATGATAGAGATAAATCTTCTCAGGAATGAAATAAATAAAATAGATAGGAAGCTTCTTGAACTTTTTAAACAACGTATGGAAATTTCTAAAAAAATGGGAAAAGTAAAAAAAGAAAATTCTATTCCTATCTTCGATCCTGAAAGAGAAAGAGAAATTATCAATATTTATACTGAAAATGAAGAAATTTTAAATAAGAAATATATTGAGAAATTTTTTCAAACTTTAATGGATATAAGTAAGGAGATTCAATCGGAATGAGAATTGGACTTTTAGGCAAGAATTTATCTCACTCTTTCTCCCCTTTAATACATAATTTTATCTATAAAAAATTAAATTTAAAATTAAATTATGAGCTTTTTGAAGTCGGAGAAAATGAGATTGACAATTTTAAAAATCATATGTTGAAGGAAAATATCAAAGCAGTTAATATAACTATTCCCTATAAAAAAAGATTTATAGATTCTTTAGATTTTATAACTGAAAATGCAAAAAAAATTACTGCTATTAATCTTATGTATATAAAGAATGGCAAATTTTATGGAGACAATACAGACTACTATGGTTTTGAATATAGTCTTAAAAAAAATTCTGTAAATGTTGAAAATAAAAAAATATATATACTTGGAAGAGGTGGAGCTAGTTTAGCTGTAGATAGTGTTTTGAGAAATCTTGGAGCAACTGACATTAATTATATTTTTAGAGCTGATAAAAAAAGCCCTGTCATATTTGACGAAAATATTTCTGGAGATATTTTAATCAATACTACTCCTGTTGGTATGTATCCCAATATTTATGATAATATTATTCCCTCAGATATTATCTCAAAATTCTCCTTAGCCATAGATTTAATATATAATCCCCTTGAAACAAAGTTTTTAAAAATTGCTTCTGCTTTGAATTTAAAAACTATAAATGGCTTGGATATGCTTATTGAACAAGCTATAAAAACTGATGAAATTCTGTTTGAGAAAAAGTTTAATATGACTTTAAGGGAAGATTTAAAATTTTATTTAGAAAAATTCTTTTTGGGAGCAAATAAATGAAAAAAATAATGGTTATTAACGGACCCAATTTAAATTTCTTAGGTCTTAGGGAAAAAGAAATTTATGGTTCTTTTACCTATGAAGACCTTTGCCAATATATAAAAAACTATGAAGACTTTAAAGACATCAACTTTGTTTTTTTACAAAGTAATATAGAAGGTGAGCTTGTAAATTTTATTCAAAATGCTTATCAAGATAAATTTGATGCCATAGTTATAAATCCTGGAGCTTATACTCATACTTCTGTTGCCATATTCGATGCAATAAAAGCTGTCAATATTCCAACAATAGAAGTACATATCTCTAATATACATCAAAGAGAAGATTTTAGAAAAAAATGCCTTATAACAGGGGCTTGTATAGGACAAATATGTGGTTTAGGAAAATTTAGCTATATTTTGGCTATAGAGTATTTAATAAAAAATATTTAAGAAAGGAAGAAAAAATTAATGAAATTAATATCATGGAATGTAAATGGAATAAGAGCCTGCTTAAAAAAAGGATTCTTAGAATATTTTGAAGCTGAAAATGCTGATATTTTTTGTTTGCAAGAAACTAAGCTGAGTGAAGGACAGTTAGATTTAGACTTAAAGGGCTATCATCAATACTGGAACTACGCTGAAAAAAAGGGATATTCAGGAACTGCAATTTTTACAAAAAAGGAACCTTTAGCTGTTTCATATGGAATTGGTATAGAGGAGCATGATCAAGAGGGAAGAGTTATCACTTTAGAATTTGAAAAATTTTATATGATTACTGTTTATACACCTAATTCAAAAGATGAATTACTTAGACTTGATTATAGAATGATATGGGAAGATGAATTTAGAAACTATTTAAAAACCTTAGAAAATAAAAAACCTGTAATAGTATGTGGGGATTTAAATGTAGCTCATAAAGAGATTGATTTAAAAAATCCAAAAACAAATAGAAGAAATCCTGGATTCACTGATGAAGAAAGAAATAAATTTACAACTCTTTTAAATTCTGGATTTATTGATACATTTAGATATTTTTTCCCTGACTTAGAGCACGCTTACTCTTGGTGGTCATATAGGGCAAATGCAAGAAAAAATAATACAGGATGGAGAATTGATTACTTTGTTGTATCAGATGCTTTAGAAGACAACTTAGCTTCTGCTGAAATACATTCTCAGCAAGAAGGTTCAGATCACTGTCCAGTTGTCCTAACTTTAAGAAATATATAAAGTACATATAAAAAAGCTATTGCTAATTTATGATTTAAATAAATTGGCTCTGTGTCAAATGGTGTTGATGAAAAAATCAAATAAATTTTTATGTAGTT